>NZ_JBEXOV010000062.1:0-23316 GCF_040611715.1 Streptomyces sp. NPDC006544
TGTCCACACAGTCCGCAAAACCGACACCGCAAAACCGAAAACGAAGAAGTCCACGACCCCTCGCCCACGCCGCACGGGTTAAAGATCAAGCTAGTCCCACCGACCCGACGGCCCGGCCACCGGCCCCACACCGGGCCACCGAGCCACCCGCTGCTACCCGGCCACCCGGCCACCCGGCTACCCGGCTACCCGGGGACGATGAGGCCCCGGTCGGCCGCCACCCGCGCGGCCGCCGTACGGTTCTCGACCCCGAGCTTCTCGTAGACGTGCGCCAGGTGCGTCTTGACCGTCGTCCCGCTGATGAACAGCGCCGAGCCGATCTCCCGGTTGGACCGTCCCGTCGCGATCAGCTCCAGGATCTCGGTCTCCCGGGCCGTCAGCACCGTCCGCGGCGCGCGGTACCGGTTCATCAGCCGCGAGACCACCGACGGCGACAACGCCGACTCCCCGGCCGCGACCGTCCGCAGCGACTGGAACAGCAGGTCGGGCGGGGACCCCTTCAACAGGTACCCCGCCACACCCGCCTCCACGGCCCGCACGACGTACGCGTCGGACTCGTAGCTGGTCAGTACGACCACCCGGGGCGGATCGGGCAGCCGGGCGATCCGCCGCGTCGTCTCCAGCCCGCACATCCCGCTGCCCAGCCTGATGTCCATCAGGACCAGGTCCGGGGAGAGTTCGCGGACCAGCCGGAGCGCGGCCGCACCGTCCGGCGCCTCCCCGCACACCTCGAACTCGGGGCAGGCGGACAGCAGGGCGCGCAGCCCCGCCCGCACCACCGGATGGTCGTCCACCAGCAGGATCCGCGTCATACCGGGTCCCCGGCCGGGGCCGGCAGACGCACCGACACCACCGTGCCACCGCCCACGGTGCTCTCCACCACGGCCGTACCCCCCAGGTACTCGACCCGGCGCCGCAGCAGCCGCAGCCCGTCCCCACGGAGCTCGCCCGGATCGAACCCGACGCCGTCGTCCCACACGTCCACCGCGACCGCGTCGGGCTGGTAGGTCAGCGTCACCACGGCCCGCGAAGCCCGCGCATGCCGCCGCACGTTGCCGAGCACCCCCTGCACCACCCGCACCACAGCCCCCTCCACCGGCCCCCCGAGCCCCCGAACCTCCCCCACCACCCGGAACCGAACCCACCCCCCGGCCACGGCCGTACGCACATCCCCCCGGGCCCTGCCTCCGGCCCGCGACCGGAGTCCGACCCCCGGCCCGCTCGCGGTTGCGGTTGCGGTGGCGGGCCCGACCCCGGCCCCGGCCCCGGCCCCGGTCAGGGGCCCGGTCAGGGGCCCAGTCGCGGGCCCGGACCCACCCTCAGCCCCGGTCAGGGCGTCGGCGTCGGCGTCGGCGTCGGCGTCGGCGTCGGCGTCGGCGTCGGCGTCGGCGTCGGCGTCGGCACACAGTCGGCGCAGAGCCTGTGGCAGCGAAGCGCCGTCCAGTTCGAGGGGGGCCAGGTCGTGGATGAGCCGGCGGGCCTGCGCGAGGTTCTCGCGCGCCGCGGCCGCAGCCTGACGGACCAGCACCCGGGCTCGTCCCGGCTCCCTGGTCCACTGCCGGTCGGCCGCGTCGAGCAGCATGTGCATGCTGGTCAGACCCTGCGCCACCGTGTCGTGCAACTCGGCCGCCAGCCGGTTGCGCTCCTGGAGCACCCCGGCCCCGGGCGCCTCGCGCCGTCCCCCCGATCCAGCCACGCCGACCAGCCCCCTCCCCCAACCCCCGGACCCCCCGGACCCCGGACCCCCCGGACGCGCCGAGCTTAAGACGGCTCCCCCGGCTCTCCCCAGCGTTCCCGGCGCCCCGGGCCGTCCCCCACCGCCCGCGTCCCGGTACGCACCCTCCCGGCCCCGCCCCACCCGCCCGGCCCGACGGCCGGCCGGAGCACACCGTCACCAAGCGCGTTTGCGCAGGTGGCACGGGATCCGAAGGATTTCGCGCCCCACCACCCCGCCGACCGCCACGCCACGGCCGAGGACCGGCCCGCGGCAGCCGCCGCCGCTCACGACGATCAGGAACTCTGATTCGCGCCGACGGCTCCCCACGAGGTCCCCACCAGCGCGTGGGGGACCGCTGCCCGCCGGGGTCGGGAGAGGCGTATGACACCGCATGGGGCGGGACGGACACCCGGCCGGTGCGAGGGCGTGAGCCACCGGGGAACCCAGCAAGGGCCGGACCGACGGAGCCCGCCGGCGGCCGGACCCGTAGCAACCCACCGAAGCCCCACCCGACCAAGCCCAAGCCCAAGCCCAAGCCCGCCAAGGCCCGCACCCGACCGAGAGCGGCGCGGCACCGGCACCGGCACCGGCACCGGCACCGGCACCGGATGTGAAGGGGACCGACGGAGGCGTGACACCATCGGATACGTGCTCGACATCGGCTACTCCCTCTCCCGGCGCTTCCCCGACCCCCCGCAGACCGACTACCGCTCGGCGGACGTCCACTCGCTGCGCCACGACCTGTTCTGCGGGGACGTCTACCTCGCCGACACCAACGCGGACCGGGAAGTATCCACAGCCTGGGGATGGGTGCCGGTACTGGACTTCGCCTGGGCCCTGTGCGACATCGTCGAGCAGCTCGACCAGGATCCCCGCGGCAGCCGCTCGGCGAACCGCCAGTACGCCGAACTCGACTTCACCGAGTCCAGCGACCGCATGCTCTTCGAGCGCCGCTTCGGCTGGGTCGACGTCGACGCGGACTGGATGCCGTCGGAGGAAGACCCGCTGACCTTCAGCCACCGGCTGCTGCGCCGCGAGGCCCGCGACTTCCTCCACGACCTGATCGCGGACCTCATCGACATGCACGACGGCCTGGCCGACAACCCCGTCATCTGGACCCTCCAGTCCCGCTTCCCCCGAGTCCCGGCCTAGGCCGTCCCTTTCGCCGCTTGTCGGCCGAGCCCGCGGCGCGAGGCCGTGCACAGCACGGCGGAGGGGCTCTCCCGTACGGGACGCACCCGGGCGGAGCCCCGACAACGCGGCGAGGAGCGGTGCCGCGCAGCGCGGGCCCGGCAAGATCCGAAACAGACGGCCGTACAGACGCCCCGCCGAGGACGGGCCGTCCGCACGGCGCCGGGTGGCTTGCTGTCGAGTGCGGTGTGGTCCGGTGCCGTCGAATGCGGCGCCATCCGGTGCCGTCCGGTCCGGTGGCAGCGCCGTACCGGCAGGCGGCCCCACCGCCCAGGCCCCGACCACCCACGCCACATACCGGCCCGCCCCGGCCCGGCCCGCCCCGCTCCCCTACGCCACCACCCTCAACCCCACCTGCGCCGCCAACGCCGGCGCCAGCTCGAACAACTGCCCCGGGCTGATCACCGCCCCCGCCAACGCCTCCACCCCCCGCGCGATGCCGAGCTCCGCCGCGCCCCGCAGATCCACGTCCGACAGCCGCGCCCCCGTGAAATCCGCCCCGCGCAGCACGCAGTCGCGGAACTCCACCCGCTCCAGCACCGCCCCCGCGAAGTCCGGCTCCACGAGCACGCATCCCTCGAACACGACGTCCTTCAGCTTCGCCGCCCGCAGATTCAGATAGTCGATCTTCCCCCCGCGCACGAGCACCCGCTCCAGCACCGACCCGTGCAACTGCACCCCGCCCAGCCGCGCCTCCAGCAGCTCCACGTCCCGCAGCGAAGCCCCCGACAGGTCGGTCCCCACGCCCCGGACCCCCTCCAGGACCGAGTCCAGGAACCTCGCCTTCGCGAGCCCCGTCTCGTCGAGCGCGCAGCGCCGTAGCGCGCAGTCCATGAACCGGGCCCCGATCCCCTCCTGGCCCGCCAGGTCCGCGTCCGCGAGCTCCACCCCGTCGTAGTCGCCGTCCGGCTCCAGCTCACCGCCGGTCCAAGCACTCAGTTCCGGCAGCCGCACCTCCGGCCGCCGCGCGGCCTTCACACCCTGTTCCTGCCCTTTGCGCACCATTCCCCCATCCTGGACCACCTCACTGACACCGCCCTTGACCTCAAGTCCACTTGAGGTAACAGGCTGACCGGATGACCACGCCGAACGCCTCCTCGAACACCGCCGCCGCCACCGACCCCCACCCCCGCGCCGCCAGCCCCACCCCCAGCCCCACCCCGAGCCCCGGGCACAGTTCCGGCCCCGGCCCTTCCCCCAGCACCGCCCCGGTCCCCGGCCCAGCCACCATGAACGCCGTCCGCCTCCACACCTTCGGTCCCGCCGAGAACCTCTCCTACGAACCCGTGCCCCTCCCCGTCCCCGCCCCCGGCCAGGTCCGCATCGCGGTCGCCGCCGCCGGAGTCCACCTCCTCGACACCACCCTCCGCAGCGGCGTCCAGGCCGGGCCCGCACCCCTCCCCGAACTGCCCACCGTCCCCGGCCGCGAGGTGGCCGGCACCGTTGACGCCCTCGGCCCCGGTACCGACCCCGCCTGGCTCGGCCGCTCCGTCGTCGCCCACCTGGGATTCGCCCCCGGCGGCTACGCCGAGTACGCCGTCACCGATGCCGACCGCCTGCACCTCGTCCCGACCGGCCTGGATCCCGCCACCGCCGTCGCCATGATCGGTACGGGTCGCACCACCCTCGGGATCCTCCAGTTCACCGACCTCGGCCCCGGCTCCGTAGCCCTCGTACCCGCCGCCGCGGGCGGCATCGGCACCCTGCTCGTCCAGTACGCGAAGCAGGCCGGAGCGACCGTCATCGCCCTCGCCGGAGGTCCCGCCAAAACCGCCCGGGCCGCGGCCAACGGCGCCGACCTCGCCCTGGACTACACCCGCCCCGACTGGGCCGGAACCGTCCGCGCACACCACCCCGCCGGAGCCACCGTCCTCTTCGACTCCGTCGGCGGGACCATCGCCCGCACCGCCCTCGACCTCCTCGCCGACGGCGCCCTCCACCTCGTCTTCGGCTGGTCGGGCGGGCCGATCCCGCTCACCGACGCCGACCGCGAGGCCCTCGACGCCCGCCGCGTCATCACCCAGGGCGTCCTCGGCCCCGCCATGCTCCAGCTTGCCGGCGGCGACCATCCGCTGCGCCGCCTCGAAACCCGCGCCCTCGCCGAAGCCGCCGCCGGCCGCCTGCGCCCCGCCCTCCAGCGCTACCCCCTGGCCGAGGCGGCCACGGCCCACCGAGACCTCGAAACCCGCGCAACCACCGGCAAGGTCGTCCTGGAACCCTGACCCCGACCGGACGGGACGAGACGGGACCAGACCGCACCAGACCAGACCGGACGACACCAGTCCAAACCCAGCCCGTCACGCCCCGGCCCCTACGGCTCACGGCAGGGCCGGAGCGTGACGGGCGAGGGGATCGACGGTCGAGGGGTGAGACCTCCTCGCCCAGCGCCGAGGCGACGCCCGCACCACGGCCGCCCGCCGTCCACCCGCACCACCGGCCACACCGCGTACGCGAGCCGCGCCCGCACCAGCCCACCCGGATCCCGCCCACACCCCCCGGCCGCACCCAGACCGCTGGGCCGCGGGGCCGACGCGCCACCGCACCGACGGGCCGACGGGCCGACGGGCCGACGGACCAATGGGCCAACGCACCGCCGCACCGCCCCTAAGACCCCCCGATCCCCACACCCTTCAACGTCTCCGCGAACGCCCCCGCGTCGAACATCGACCCGTCCCGCGCCCCGACCGGCTTCCCCTCCACCCGCACCATCGGTGTCCCCTGCGCACCCGTCGCCTCGAAGCCCTTCTCCGCGTCGGCGACCCACCCCGCGTACTTCTGCTCCCTCACGGCCCCGTCGAACGCCGCGCCGCGGAGCCCCGGCACCGCGTCCGCCACCTTCAGCAGCAGCTCATCGGTGTATTTCCCCTTCGGCTGACTCGCGAAGACCGCCGCGTGGTACTCCGCGAACTTCCCCGCGTCGACCGAGGCGCGCAGCGCGTTCACCGCCTTGACCGACCCGCTCCGCCCGCCGCCACCGCCCCCGCCGCCGCCGTCGAGGAACGACGCCAGCAGGTACTCGATCTTCACCTGGCCGGCCGTCGCCAGCTTCAGCAGCGTCTCACCGCCGGCCTCCTCGAACGTCGCGCAATGGCCGCACATCGGATCCACCAACACCTCCGCGGTGCGCGGCGCGTCCGGACTCCCCACCACGATCCGCGCACCGTCGACCCTGGCGGGCAGCTCCGCGAGCCGATCGGCGATCGGGCTCGTCCGCACCACCACCCCGGCACCACCGGACGCGGATCCCGACCCGCTCCCACCGGCGCTCCCGCTCCCGCATCCGACGACCGCTCCACCCAGCAGCGCCACGGACGCGACCGCCGCGACCAGTCGTCCCGCCAGAACAACCCGCACCATAAGAACCGCACCTCTCGCCCAAAACGCACCAAACCCCCCGCGCCACCCTACGGGCGAAATCCACCACCCCACATCAGTCATTCGGCCACCCCCCGCGCCCCGAAACCCGACACCACGACCCTGGACACCCCTCCGGAACGAGGTGTAGCAACTCCCCCATGACGATCAACGGCGGCATCTCCTTCTGGCACGCGACCGACGACACCGCCACCACCCACCCACCACGCACTCCCCTGACCGGCGATTCCACGGCCGACGTCGTCATCGTCGGCGGCGGCTACACCGGTCTGTGGACCGCCTACTACCTCAAGACCGCCGCCCCCGACCTGCGCGTCACCGTCCTGGAACAGAAGTTCTGCGGCTACGGCGCCTCCGGCCGCAACGGAGGCTGGCTCTACAACGGCATCGCCGGCCGCGACCGCTACGCCGCCCTGCACGGCGGCCAGGCCGCCCGGCGCCTCCAGCACGCCATGAACGACACCGTCACCGAAGTCGTCGACACCGCCGCCAAGGAGGGCATCGCCGCCGACATCCACCGGGGCGGAGTCCTCGAAGTCGCCCGCACCCCCGCCCAGCTGAGCCGCCTCAAGGCCTTCCACACCGCGGAACTCGCCTTCGGCGAAACCGACCGCGAGCTCTACGACGCCACCGACACCCGCGCCCGCATCGACATCGCCGACGCCGTCGGCTCCAGCTGGACCCCGCACGGAGCGCGCATCCACCCCCTGAAACTGGTCAAGGGACTGGCCGCCGCCTGCGAACGCCTCGGCGTCACCCTCCACGAGTCCACCCCGGTCACCGAGATCGCCCCCGGCCGCGCCCGCACCCCGTACGGCACCGTCCGCGCCCCGTACGTACTGCGCTGCACCGAGGGCTTCACCGCCGCCCTCAAGGGCCAGAAGCGCTCCTGGCTCCCGATGAACTCCTCGATGATCGCGACGGCCCCGCTCCCGCCCGAACTCTGGGCCCAGCTCGGCTGGTCGGGGTCCGAGACCCTCGGCGACATGGCCCACGCCTACATGTACGCCCAGCGCACGGCCGACGACCGCATCGCCATCGGCGGCCGCGGCGTCCCCTACCGCTACGGCTCCCGCACCGATCACGACGGCCGCACCCAGCCCGCCACCATCGCCGCCCTGACCCGGCTCCTGGAAGGCTTCTTCCCGGCCCTCACCGGCGTCGAGATCACCCACGCCTGGTCCGGCGTCCTCGGCGTCCCCCGCGACTGGTGCGCCACGGTCACCCTGGACGCCACGACCGGCCTCGGCTGGGCCGGCGGCTACGTGGGCTCCGGCGTCGCCACCTCCAACCTCGCGGCCCGCACCCTGCGCGACCTGGTCCTCGGGGAGACGACCGACCTCACGACCCTCCCGTGGGTCAACCACCGCGTCCGCCGCTGGGAGCCGGAACCCTTCCGCTGGCTCGGCGTCCAGGCCCTCTACGCCGCCTACCGCGAGGCCGACCGCCGAGAAACCGCCACCCACACCCCGACCACCACCCCGCTGGCCCGGCTGGCGGACCGCATCTCGGGCCGCGGCTGACGGCACGCGAAAGGCCCCGGGTGACGACCCGGGGCCTTTCGCTTTCGTTCGAATTCCTTGATCACACGGACTCTGACCTGGGACGGAGCCCCCTGTCGGATTCGAACCGACGACCTACGCTTTACAAGAGCGTTGCTCTGGCCAGCTGAGCTAAGGAGGCGCACATGACACTGCACAGTGCGCAGAATCGCCTTCACTCTACACAGCCGCCAGAAGCCCTCGCGAGGAACTTTCCCGCCCCAGGACTCCTCGCGTGTCGGGGCGCCGGGGCGGGAGAGCCGTGCCGGTCTTCCCCCGTCAGACCCGCATCAGGCCCGCGTCAGGCCCGCGTCAGACCCCCCGTCACGCCCCGGGGTACCCCGCGCGGGCCAGCCGCGGGCCCACCGCCGTCAGCGGGAGGCCCGGATTGAGGGCGTCCACGACGTCCTGCGTGACCGGGCGCAGGGACCAGACGTGCCGGATCGCGTCGAGGGGGAGGTCGGTCTCGTAGTAGTCCTCGGCGAATTCGCGGTAGGCCTGCGCCGTGCCCGTGGCGAGGACCTCGAAGAGGAAGTCGGCGCCGTCCGCGTCGCCGCGGCCGGGCGGGAACTCCACCGCGCCCGCTCGCCAGTCCGTGTCTCCGGTCTCGCGCCAGAACAGGGCGGTCGCGTGGAGCGTGCCGTCCTCCGAGCAGAAGGCGGGCTCGGTCAGGAAGGGCCGGAAGGCCTCCGGTATGCCCTCGGTCAGGCCGGGCCACAGCTCTCCGTCTCCCCCGGCCCACGGACTCATGTGCGACTCGTGGTCGAACCCGCGCCCGAACACCCCGTCCGCCGTGAAGACGATCGTGTACTCGCCGCCCGATCCGTCGTCCATGAAGGCCGCTTCCTCCCCCTCGCCCCACGCCGGGTCGTACGAGAAGAAGGCGCCGTCCTCGTCGCCGCTGATCACCAGCTCCAGCGCCGCCATCGCCCGGCAGCGGTCGCGCAGCGTCTCGATGTCGGGCAGGGCGCGCGTGAGGTCGTAGATGGTCATGCAGAAGATCAAAGCAGCCGCCTCTGACAGCCGCCCCTGACCCGGGGAAGTCGGCGAAGTCACTCCCCTCCAGGTGCTGACAGGAGCCGCGCGGCCCGGTAGCGTCGGGCCGGAGTCCGCTTACTGGACTAGACCTTCCACTCGGATCGTCCGGCACGTTCCTGCCGGTAGAAGGGATTCATCACCATGGCTTCCGTCACTTTCGACAAGGCGACCCGCCTGTACCCCGGCGGCGAAAAGCCCGCCGTCGACCAGCTGGAGCTGGAGATCGAGGACGGCGAGTTCCTCGTCCTCGTCGGCCCCTCCGGCTGCGGCAAGTCCACGTCGCTGCGCATGCTCGCCGGCCTGGAGGACGTGAACGGCGGTGCGATCCGCATCGGCGACCGCGACGTCACGCACCTGCCGCCCAAGGACCGGGACATCGCGATGGTGTTCCAGAACTACGCCCTGTACCCGCACATGTCCGTCGCCGACAACATGGGCTTCGCCCTGAAGATCGCCGGCGAGGACAAGGCCACCATCCGCAAGAAGGTGGAGGACGCGGCGAAGATGCTGGACCTGACCCAGTACCTCGACCGCAAGCCGAAGGCGCTCTCCGGCGGCCAGCGCCAGCGCGTGGCGATGGGCCGCGCGATCGTGCGCAAGCCGCAGGTGTTCCTCATGGACGAGCCGCTGTCGAACCTCGACGCCAAGCTCCGCGTGTCCACCCGTACGCAGATCGCCGCGCTCCAGCGCGACCTCGGCATCACCACCGTCTACGTCACCCACGACCAGGTCGAGGCCATGACGATGGGCGACCGCGTCGCGGTCCTCAAGGACGGTCTGCTGCAGCAGGTCGACACCCCGCGCAACATGTACGACCGCCCCGCGAACCTCTTCGTCGCCGGCTTCATCGGCTCCCCGGCCATGAACCTGGTCGAGGTCCCGATCGCCGACGGCGGCGTGAAGTTCGGCGACAGCGTGGTCCCGGTGTCGCGCGAGGCGCTGTCCGCGGCCGCCGACGCGGGCGACCGCACGGTCACGGTCGGCGTGCGTCCGGAGCACTTCGACATCGGTGACGCGGGCGGCCTGACGATCACCGTGAACGTCGTCGAGGAACTGGGCGCCGACGGGTACGTCTACGGTTCGACCTCGCACTCCGAGGGTTCGCAGGACATCGTGGTCCGCGTGGGCGGGCGCAACGTGCCCGAGAAGGGCTCGACGCTGCACGTCGTTCCGCGCGCGGACGAGATCCACGTGTTCTCGACCTCGTCCGGGGCCCGCCTCTCCGGCTGATCCGCCGGATCCACCCGCACTGCCCGCCGAAGGGGCGTCTCCGTCAAGAGGCGCCCCTTCGCCGTGAGTTCCGGCAGATCGGGCCATTCGGCCCCCACTGTCAACCCTTAATTCGAAAACCCACGTCGAACCATCCCCCGACCGGGTGACTGAATGTCGCCATATCTTCACCGAGCGCTACTCTCGGCGTCGTGACCCACACTGCCCGCCGTATCGGCCGATCCCTCGCCCTGGTCCTGCCCGTCGTCCTGGTCCTGTCCGGGACCCTCGCGGTCACCATGGTCCCCTGGGCGGACAACACTCCCTCCCAGATCCTGACCGCGTCCGCCGAGGACGTCTCCGTCCCCGCGAAGCCGCGTGCCGCTCAGGACCTCCTGCGCGAAAAGCTGCTCACCGAGATCCAGCAGGGTGAGCAGCCGGGTGACGTACTCACCCACCTCCAGCGGGAAGTTGACCGGCGGCCCTCGCTCGCCGAGCACTGCGTGGGCATCGCGCGGGCGCTCGGGCGGGCCGCCGTGGACGCCTACGGGCCCACGAAGGCCCAGTCGTTCGCGCGGCCGGTGTGCGACACCGCGTACGCGTCCGGCGTCGCCTCCATGGGCTGACGGCAGCCGACGGCCGCCGCCGCACCGCGCTCCCGGATCCCGGACCACCGCACATGACCGACTCAGGGCCTCCCGCCCGACCCCACGCAGCCGCGTTCCCGGCTTCCCCGACCCAGGCCGTCGTCCTGGCGGGCGGCCAGGGTTCGCGGCTGCGGCCGTACACGGACGACCGTCCCAAGCCGATGGTGGAGATCCCGGGCACCGGGATGCCGATCATCGGGCACCAACTCGCCTGGCTGGCCTCCGAAGGGGTGACGGACGCCGTCGTCTCGTGCGGGCACCTCGCCGAGGTGCTCCAGAAGTGGCTGGCCGAGGCTTCGCTGCCGCTGCGCGTGACCACCGTCGTGGAGAACGAACCGCTGGGCCGGGGCGGCGGACTCAAGTACGCCGCCCGGCACCTCCCGCACCCCGACCGGGCCTGGTTCGCCACCAACGGCGACGTGTGGACCCGCTTCTCGCTGCGGGAGATGGCCGCCTTCCACGCCGAGCGGGGGGCGACGGCCACGCTCGCCCTCGCCCGGCCCCGCATTCCGTGGGGGGTGGTGGAGATCAATGAGTACGGGCACGTCCTGGACTTCATCGAGGCGCCGCAGTCCCCGTACCCGGTCAATGCCGGCGTGTACGTCTTCGGGGCCGAATTCGCGGAGCTGCTGCCGGACTTGGGCGACCACGAGCGGACGACGTTCCCGCGTCTGGCCCGTGAGCGCCGGCTCGCGGGCTTCCCGCTGCCCCAGGGGGCCTACTGGCGGGCGATCGACACGGCCAAGGACCTGACCGAGGCCGCACGGGAGTTGGCCGCTCAGAGCGGCGCCTAGGCGCCTCCTGAGGGGCCCTGCCGCTCCGGCTCCCCTCCCCTTCGCTCCTCTTCCCGCCCCTTAGCTCCCCTTCCCTCCCCTTCGCCGCCCGGCCCTCTCCCCCGCCCGCTCCGTTCCGCCCCCACCGCCGTGGGACACGAAGGGCCCGGCACGCTCGCGCGTGCCGGGCCCTCGGCCCCATGGGACCTTTCGCCGGCCGGACGGCCCCGGCCCGTGGGCCTCAGCCCGTGGGCCTCAGCCCGTGGGCCTCAGCCCGTGGGCCTCAGCCCGTGGGCGTCACCCGAGGAGTCCGCCGACCAGGCCGGGCTTCTTCGGCGCCGTGTCCCCGGTCCCGCCCGAGGAACCTCCGCTGACCGTCCCCGACGAGGAGGCCGGGGGCTTCTGCGGGGTGGACTGGCGGGGCGTGCTGCGGGGGCTCTGGCTGCCGCTGGTGCCGCGCGTGGCGGTGGGCGCCCCGGAGCCGCTGCCGCCGCCCGGTGTGGCCGGACCGGTGCTGCTCCGGCCGGACTTGGGAGCCGGCGAGGAGGCCGCCGCCGAAGGCGGCGCGGTGGGCTTCGTGGGGGCGGGCCGGGTGGGCTGCTGCTGCTGCGGGGTGCGCGGCAGCGGGCGGCCGGGAAGGTAGTTGCTCGGGGCCTCTCCGGGCCCGGGGACGGTGACGACGGTGGTGGAGCGGACGGCGCCGCCGAGGAGCGAGCCGACGAGGAGGGTGAGTCCGCAGACCACGGTGGCCATGACGGCTCCGCGCCGCAGGACGCGCCGCCGCAGCCGCCACAGTTCGGTACGGGGTCCCAGCGTGCGCCAGGCCTCGCCGGCGAGGCGTCCGTCCAAGGAGTAGACCGGGGCGCCCGCGATGATCAGCGGGCTCCAGGCGGCGAGGTAGATGATGTCGGGCGCGTCGTAGGCCGGGACGGTCTTCCAGCTGACCGTCATCAGCAGCGCGGCGGAGAGCAGCGCGCCGAAGCAGGCGGCGAAGCGCTGCCAGAGCCCGAAGACGGTCAGTACGCCGACGGCGACCTGGAGGAAGGCGACGCTGAGACCGGCGCCGACGGGGTGGGCGAGGGCGAAGTCGCGCAGCGGTTCGGCGAGGGCCCAGGGGTGCAGGGTGCGCAGCCAGGTGACCATGGAGCCGCGCTCGCCGCCGTCGAAGTAGACGGGGTCGCACAGTTTGCCCATGCCGGCGTAGATGGAGATGAAGCCGAGGAAGACGCGCAGCGGGAGCAGCACGACGCCGAGGTTCATCCGGCGGCCGGGGTAGTACGAGGCCTGCGCGCGCGCGTCGCCGGGCGCCCGGCGGGAGTCCGACGCGCCGCCGGAGCTCTCGGCGTAGGCGGCTCCGTACGCTTCGTAGGCCTCCGGGGAGAGCTCGCGCACGGGGGGCTGGGCGCGGGTGTCGTCGGCGTCGCCGTAGGTGCGCTGCCCGATGACGGTCGGGGTGGCGAGGGTGTCGTCGGCGAGGTCGTGGGCGAGGTCGAGGCGCGGGATGACCTGGGTGGCTCCGCCGTCGTGGTCGCCGTGGCCGCGTCCGTGCTCGCGCACGGCCTGGAGGAGTCCGCCCATGGCGGCTCCGGCGTCGTCGTCGCCGGGGGCGGACCTGCCGCTCCAGACGACGGGCCGGCGTCGGCCGGCACCGGCACCGGCGGCCGCGAGGGCCCCGCCGAGCGCGGGAACGAGCCCTGAGGCGCCCGCCGGGTGGGGACGCGCGCTGGGACTCGGTGCGAGCCGCACGCGGAAGCTGGCGTGGTTGACGATGACCTGCGCGGGGTCGCACGGCACCTTGACCATGCTCAGCGCGGGCTGATCATCGAACCCTGGCGTTCTGGTGTCCACACTCATCTAACCGAGTGACGAGTCTTTAGGACACTGCCTTGACATCAGGGATGTGTCCGAGACCCGTCAAATCAAGCCACCCCGCCCGGAAGGGGCGGGGTGGCACGCTCACGGGTCACGGCCGGTGAGCCAATTGGATCAAGCAGCGGCGGGCGGTGCCCCGCGGCCGGAGCCGGATCCGGCGGTAACGGGTTACGCGCGGCCGCGGGTGGCGCGGCGGCGGGCCGCTTCGTAGAGGACGACGCCCGCGGCGACGCCGGCGTTGAGGGACTCGGCGCCGCCCGGCATCGGGATGCGCACCAGGTAGTCGCAGTTCTCGCCGACGAGGCGGCCGAGGCCCTTGCCCTCGGAGCCGACGACGATGACGACGGGGCCGCCCAGCGCCTCGAGTTCGTGGACCTCGTGCGTGCCCTCGGCGGCGAGGCCGACGACGGTGATGCCTTCCTTCTTGTAGTCCTGGATCGCGCGGGTCAGGTTGGTGACGCGCGAGACCGGGGTACGGGCGGCGGTGCCCGCCGAGGACTTCCAGGCGCCGGCGGTCATGCTGGCGGCGCGGCGCTCGGGGACGACCACGCCGTGGCCGCCGAAGGCGGAGACGGAGCGGACGATCGCGCCGAGGTTGCGCGGGTCGGTGATGCCGTCGAGGGCGACGATGAGGGGGTCCTCGCCGTTGTCGTACGCGGCGGCGGTGAGCTCGTCCGGGAGCGCGTACTCGTACGGCGGGACCTGGAGGACCAGGCCCTGGTGGTTGAGGCCGCCGGTCAGCCGGTCGAGCTCGGGGCGCGGGGCTTCCATCAGGTTGATGTTGCCGCGCTCGGCCGCGAGCTGGAGGGCCTCGCGGACGCGCTCGTCGTTGTCGATGAACTGCTGGACGTAGAGGGTGACGGCCGGTACGCCGTCGCGCAGCGCCTCGAAGACCGGGTTGCGGCCGACGACCATCTCGCTGGTGCCCTTGGGGCCGCCGCGGCGGGGGGCCGGGCGGCGCTTGGCGGCCTGGCGGGCCATGGCGTTGCTGATGCGGTTGGCCTTGTGCTTCTTGCGGTCCTCGGCCTTGGGCGTGGGGCCCTTGCCTTCGAGGCCCTTGCGCCGCTGGCCACCGCTGCCGACCGTCGCGCCCTTCTTGTTGGACGTGCGGCGGTTCCTGCGCTGGCTGTTCCCGGCCATGACCTCTACCTGATTTCGTTGGTGCTGCGATATGTACGTATGAAGAGTGTGCCGCCCGGAACGCCGGGCGGCCCATCAGAATGCGCCAGCGGGACTGCTCCGCGGGCCCAGCGGGCTCAGCGGGGGCCGAGCGACCAGCGGGGTCCCGCGGGGCTGTCCTCGATGACCAGACCTGACTGCTGGAGCTGGTCCCGGATGGCATCGGCCGTGGCCCAGTCCTTGCGGGCGCGGGCGGACTCGCGCTGCTCCAGGACCAGGCGTACGAGGGTGTCCACGGCTCCGTGGAGGTCTTCGCCCCGGTCCGCCTCGCCCGCCCAGTGGGGGTCGAGGGGGTCCAGGCCGAGGACGCCCAGCATCGCCCGTACCTCGGCCAGACGGGCGATGGCCGCGTCCTTGTCGTCGGCGGCGAGCGCGCTGTTGCCCTGACGGACGGTGGTGTGGATGATCGCGAGCGCCTGCGGGACGCCCAGGTCGTCGTCCATGGCCTCGGCGAAGGCGGGCGGGACCTCGGAGGCCGGCTCGACCGTCTTGCCGGCCTTCTCGATGACGCGCTGGATGAACCCCTCGATGCGCGCGAAGCCGGACTCGGCCTCGCGCAGCGACTCCACGCTGTACTCGATCATCGAGCGGTAGTGCGGGGTGCCGAGGTAGTAGCGCAGCACGATCGGGCGCCAGACCTTGAGCATCTCGGAGACGAGCACGGAGTTGCCGAGGGACTTCGACATCTTCTCGCCGGACAGCGTGACCCAGGCGTTGTGCACCCAGTACTTCGCGAACTCGTCGCCGAAGGCCTTGGCCTGGACGATCTCGTTCTCGTGGTGCGGGAAGATCAGGTCGATCCCGCCGCCGTGGATGTCGAAGGCGCTGCCGAGGTACTTGTGCGCCATGGCCGAGCACTCGAGGTGCCAGCCGGGGCGGCCGCGGCCCCACGGGGTCTCCCAGTCGGGCTCGCCGGGCTTGGAGGCCTTCCACATGGCGAAGTCGCGCGGGTCGCGCTTGCCGGTGATGCCGGACTCGGCGGGCTGGCGCAGGTCGTCGATGTCCTGGTTGGAGAGCTCGAGGTAGCCGGGGAAGGAGCGGACGTCGAAGTAGACGCTGCCGTCCGCCTCGTAGGCGTGGCCGCGCTCGATGAGGACGCGCATCATCTCGATCATCTCCGGCACGTGACCGGTCGCGCGCGGCTCGTACGTGGGCGGGAGGCAGCCCAGCGCGTTGTAGCCGTCGTTGAAGGCGCGCTCGTTCTCGTAGCCGATGGACCACCAGGGGCGGCCCTCGGTCTCGGCCTTCGTGATGATCTTGTCGTCGATGTCGGTGACGTTGCGGATGAAGGTGACGTCGAGGCCGCGGTAGGTGAACCAGCGGCGCATGATGTCGAAGTTCAGGTACGACCGGACGTGCCCGATGTGCGGGGCCGCCTGCACGGTGGCGCCACAGAGGTAGATCGAGACGCGGTCCGCTGTGAGCGGGACGAAGTCACGGATCTGCCGGGCGCTGGTGTCGTACAGGCGAATAGTCACGGCATCCAGGGTAGTGCGCCTGTAGCAGTGCCCCGCGACCCTTTGGGTACGCGGGGCCCGCTTTGTTGTCGAAGAAGTGCGGGAGCGGTGGGACCGTACGGGTATTAGGACCGGTTCGTCCGGTAGACGAGGGCCGTGGCGATGGCGGCGAGGCCTTCGGCCCGGCCGGTGAGGCCCAGTCCGTCGGTGGTGGTGCCCGAGACGGACACGGGGGCGCCCGCAGCCGCGGCGAGCGCCTTCTGCGCCTCTTCGCGCCGCTTGCCGATCTTCGGCCGGACGCCGACCACCTGGATGGCGATGTTGCCGATCTCGAAGCCCTCGGCCCGGACGATCCGGGCGGCCTCCGCCAGCAGGGTGACGCCGGCGGCGCCGGACCACTCGGGACGGGAGGTGCCGAAGTGCGCGCCGAGGTCACCGACGCCGACGGCGGAGAAGAGCGCGTCGCAGGCCGCGTGCGCGGCGACGTCCCCGTCGGAGTGGCCGGCGAGACCGTCCTCGCCTTCCCAGAGCAGGCCGGCGCACCACAGTTCGCGGCCGGTCTCGAAGGCGTGGACGTCGGTGCCGATGCCGACCTGCGGGAGCAGGGGCCGCGCCGGCGCCCCGGCCGTGGCGGCGGGAGCTGCGGGAGCTGCGGGAGCTGCGGGAGCTGCGGGAGCTGCGGGAGCTGCGGGAGCTGCGGGAGCTGCGGGATCAGTAGGCATCGGTGGCCCTCCTGCGGGCGAGTACGGCCTCGGCGAGGACCAGGTCGAGCGGGCGGGTGACCTTGAAGGCCTCTTCGTGGCCGGGGACGGCGAAGACGGTGACGCCGAGCTGCTCCACCATCCCGGCGTCGTCCGTGGCGCCCTCGCCGTCCGCCGTGCCCGCGGCGAGCTTCTCGTGCGCGCGCAGGAGGGTGGCGAGGTCGAAGCCCTGCGGGGTCTGCACGGCGCGCAGCCGGGCCCGTACGGGGGTGGCGACGACCGGCTCGGGCTCGCCCGGCCTGCCGGGTTCGACCTCCTTGACGGTGTCGGCCATCGGCAGGGCGGGTACGACGGCGAGCGCTCCGTCGCGGACGGCCTCGACGACGGAGTCGACGGTGTCCACGGGCACGAGCGGGCGGGCCGCGTCGTGGATGAGGACGGCGGTCACGTCGGCGGGGAGCGCCTCCAGGCCGGCGCGTACCGACTCCTGCCGGGTCTCGCCGCCGGGGACGACGAGGATCTCGGTGCGGTCGGGCAGCGCGTGCTCGTCCAGGAGCCTGCGCACGTCCGCGGTGTCGGCGGGCGGGGCCACGACGACCACGAGGGAGACGGCGCGGGAGCGCGCCATGGCGCGGACCGCGTGGATGAGCATGGGAATGCCGCCCAGGGTCCGCAGGGCCTTGGGGGCCCCGGGACCGAGACGGACCCCGCGGCCGGCGGCCGGGATCACCGCGGCGGTGCGGCGGGGCCGCGATTCGTCAGACATCAGTAGCTCCGAGCCAGGTTTGTGACTTCGGCCGACATGGGTATGGCCTGAAGGGTGCCGGGTGCGACGCCCTCGCCCCTTCCGTGACGACCGGTCGAGCGGCTGCCCGGGCCCGGCACACCAGTGGGGAACACCGGTAATTTTCGGGTGCGGGTGGCAGCGCCCGGCGTATAGCGTCAGGCGTGAGGCGTGCGTCAGGCGTGAAAACGGGTCCGGACATGCCGCAGCGCCCGGCAACAAGTCACCTTGTCATCGGGCACCGCGGCACAACTGTGTACGACCAGGCGACTGTGCGTGACCGGGCGTACGGATGATCGCGTCAGGACGCGAGCACCTCGTCGAGGAGGGCCTCGGCCTTGTCCTCGTTGGTGTTCTCGGCGAGCGCGAGCTCGCTCACCAGAATCTGACGCGCCTTCGCGAGCATGCGCTTCTCACCCGCGGAGAGCCCGCGCTCACGCTCACGACGCCACAGGTCACGCACAACTTCGGCGACCTTGATGACATCGCCAGAAGCGAGCTTTTCCAGATTTGCCTTGTAGCGTCGGGACCAGTTCGTCGGCTCTTCTGCGAACGGTGCGCGAAGCACCTCGAAGACCCGGTCCAGCCCGTCTTGGCCGACTACGTCGCGAACACCGACGAACTCCGCATTGTCCGCAGGCACACGTACCGTCAGGTCGCCCTGAGCGACCTTGAGCACCAAGTAGGTCTTGTCCACGCCTTTGATCTGACGAGTCTCAATGGCCTCGATCAGCGCGGCCCCGTGATGGGGATAGACCACGGTGTCGCCAACCTTGAACGTCATGTGACAGGTACCCCTTCCGTGGCTATCCAGGGTAACACGAGAACTGACCGTTATGAATGGCGTTTTCGCAGGTCAGGGCACATCTCGGGGCTTGACAACACCGACAGGAACGTGCTGCGACAGGCTTGCGGAAGGGGGTATTCGCAGGTCGGAGGCGTTGTGCGGACCGGGCGAAACGACTACGTTACACCCGCCCGCGGACCCGGCCGATGCGCTGTACGTCCTGATTTGCCGGTTTCCAAGGGCTGAAACCGAACTACTCCGTACGACTGGCGGCCCCCGCACGGGGCGCGTTCCGGCCCAATCCCCAATTCGATCACCGAGCGGCGTTCGAGGGAATCCTGCAATTGATCACCGGACCGGTGCGACCGCGCTTTTGCGAATGGAAGATCACCGCGCCGGTCGGCGCGTCACCGGCCCCCTGATCGTTCCGCCGGCCGTTTGCCGGTCGTTTGCTACTCGTTCCGCCGGTCGTTCCGTCGGCCGTTCCGCCGGCCGTCCTGGCGCGGCACCGGTCGGGACCGCGCCACGGCCCCCGGACAGGGCCGCGCCGTCCGTGCGGAGGGTCGGGTGCGGGGGCGGGGCGGCGGCTCGGTAACCTAAGCGCGCTGACACACCCTTAGAGCGGCTCCACTCGGTCGCTCCGAGCGTCCACCCTTCCGTTTTCGTACGTCCAAGGAGATGCCTCCGCCGTGAGCCGCAGCCTTCGACGCGGCGCCCTCGCCGCCACCGCCGTCGTGTTCTCGATCGTCTCGCTGGCCGCGTGCGGTGCGGGCCACGACGCGCAGACTCTCCAGGTCAAGCCGGACAACGCCGCCGTGACCAAGGGCGACATCAAGGTCCAGAACGCCCTGGTGATCACCCAGGAGAAGGACAAGAAGGGCCCGGCCGCCGTCTCCGCGACGCTGTTCAACGCGGGCACCGAGGACCAGACCCTCGACGCCATCACCCTCCCGGGTGGTAAGGCGACCGTCGCCCTGAAGCCCGCCGGCAGCGCTGCCAAGGTCGTCGTGCCGGCCGGCGGTTCCGTCGTCCTGGGCGGCAAGGGCAACGCCTCCGCGGTCGTCACGGGCGGCGGGGTCGAGGACGGCAACGTACAGAAGGTCGTCTTCCAGCTGAGCAAGGCGGGTGACGTGGGGCTCGAGGCCTTCGTCTACCCGGCCACGGGCACCTACGCGGCCTTCGGCCCGACCGCGGCCCCCGCCGCGGCTCCGGTCGCGGGCGCCACCCCGTCGGGCAGCGCGTCGGGTTCCCCGGCCGCCGCCGTGTCGGGCAACCCGGCGACCACCCCCTCGGGCAGCGCGTCCGGCTCCCCCGCGGGCGCGCCGGCCGGGTCCCCGTCCCCCAGCGCCGGCCACTGAGGCGCGGAGCACCGTCCGCACCACTTCCCGGGCCTTGGGCCTTGGGCGTCGCGCCCTCGGCCTCGTGCCTTGTACGGGAACGGCCCCCGTCCGCTGATGCGGACGGGGGCCGTTCCCGTCTCCACTCCGTGCGTGCGCCGCACGGGCCGGGCGGCCTACGGCTCGAACTTGTAGCCGAGGCCGCGGACCGTGACCAGGTAGCGCGGCGCGCCCGGGTCCGGCTCGATCTTGGCGCGCAGGCGCTTGACGTGGACGTCGAGGGTCTTGGTGTCGCCGACGTAGTCGGCCCCCCACACCCGGTCGATGAGCTGCATGCGGGTCAGTACGCGGCCTGCGTTGCGCAGCAGCATCTCCAGCAGGTCGAACTCCTTGAGCGGGAGTTCCACCTTTCCGCCGGCGACGGTGACCACGTGGCGGTCGACGTCCATCCGTACGGGTCCGGCCTCCAGCGCGGCCGGGGTGACCTCTTCCGGCTCGCCGCGGCGGCGCAGGACCGCGCGGATGCGGGCGACCAGCTCCCGCGAGGAGAAGGGCTTCGTGACGTAGTCGTCGGCTCCTATTTCCAGCCCGACGACCTTGTCGATCTCGCTGTCCTTGGCGGTCACCATGATCACGGGAACGTTGGAGCGGCCGCGCAGCTGCCGGCAGACCTCCGTGCCGGGCAGGCCGGGGAGCATCAGGTCGAGGAGGACGAGGTCGGCGCCGTTGCGCTCGAACTCGTCGAGCCCGTCGGGCCCGGTCGCGGCGATCGCCACTTCGAAGCCCTCCTTGCGGAGCATGTAGGACAGGGCGTCGCTGAAGGATTCCTCATCCTCGACGACGAGCACTCGGGTCACGGAAGGACCTCCGGGGCAGGGGTGGCTGGTGCGGTATGAGGTTCGAGCAGGGGGCGTGCGGGTGCGGCGGCCGTCGCGGGGGCGGTCGCCGGTGCCGGCGCGGCCGCTTCGGGGAGGCGCAGGGTGAAGGTGGAGCCCTGTCCCTCCGAGCTCCACACGGACACCTCCCCGCCGTGCGACGCCGCCACGTGCTTGACGATCGCGAGGCCGAGGCCGGTTCCTCCCGTGGCGCGGGAGCGGGCCGGGTCCACGCGGTAGAAACGTTCGAAGATGCGCTCGCGGTCCTTTTCCGGGATGCCGATGCCCTGGTCGGTCACGGCTATCTCGATCAAGTCTCCACCCGGCGCGGTGACCCTGCGTGCGGCGATGCCGACGCGGGTCCGGGCGGGGCTGTAGTTGACCGCGTTCTCGACCAGGTTTCCGAGGGCGGCCGCGAGCTGCCCCCGGTTTCCCCATACCCGCAGGTCGGCGGTGCCGCCCGCGGCCATGGTGATCTGCTTCGCGGTCGCCGTGTGGCGGCAGCGGTCGATGGCCTCGGCGACGAGGGTGTCGACCCGCATGGGCTCGGCGTCCTCGAGGGGGTCGTCGTTCTGGACCCGGGAGAGGTCGATGAGCTCCTGTACGAGGTTGATCAGGCGGGTGGCCTCGATCTGCATGCGGCCGGCGAAGCGGTGGACCGCCTCGGGGTCGTCGGAGGCGTCCATGACGGCCTCGGAGAGCAGTGAGATCGCGCCGACCGGGGTCTTGAGCTCGTGCGACACGTTCGCGACGAAGTCGCGTCGTACGGCCTCGATGCGGCGGGCCTCGGTGAGGTCCTCGACCAGGAGGAGCACCAGGCGGGAGCCGAGCGGGGCGACGCGCGCCGAGACGGCGAGGGCCTCGCCGCGGCCGGTGCCGCGCCGGGGCAGATCGAGTTCGACCTGGCGTATCTCCCCGTCCCGCCGGGTGTCACGGGCCATGTGGAGCATGGGTTCCACGGCCAGCTTGCCGCCCCGGACCAGGCCGAGGGCGTACGCCGCCGAGCTGGCCTTGACCACCGCGTCGCCCTCGTCGAGGACGACGGCGGAGGAGCGGAGCACGGAAAGCACGGTGTCCACGCCGGGTGGGAGCACCGCGTTGATGTCGGGGCGCATGGAGCTCCGGGTGGGGCGGGCTTGGTCGCGCTCGCTCCAGCGGAACGCCAGCATCGCGATCACACCGGTGCAAAGACCGGCGATCGCTGCAGCTGCGGCGACCGCCGCGTTCACGTCCATGACTCCAGGTTAAGCAGGCCGAGCGACACTTCCACAGCCGTTCGGGTGGCACCTCGAACACTCGTCGCCCAGAGTTCACCCTCGCGACGGGGTTGATTCACTTGCGATGACGGAGCAGGTCGCGTTCGCGGGTCAACCTGACACCGTGGGGCACGGGGCCGGCCGGAAGAGCGGCCCGCCCCGGCCCGGCCCCGGGCAGCAGCGAGCAGTAGTAGGCAGTAGGCAGAGAGGGACACCATGCGTGACGCGTACCACGAGGAACTGGACTCGATCGGAGAAGGCCTGGTCGAGATGGCCCGGCTGGTCGGTTCCGCCATCGGGCGGGCCACGACCTCGATGCTCGACGCCGACCTGAAGCTCGCCGAGAGCGTCATCGCCGCCGACCAGAAGGTCGACGACCTCCAGCACGACCTGGAAGCCC
This sequence comes from Streptomyces sp. NPDC006544, assembly GCF_040611715.1. Classification (NCBI taxonomy): domain Bacteria; kingdom Bacillati; phylum Actinomycetota; class Actinomycetes; order Kitasatosporales; family Streptomycetaceae; genus Streptomyces; species Streptomyces sp. NPDC006544. Next base: position 22,140 of record NZ_JBEXOV010000062.1, read on the forward strand.
GGGCCATCGCGCTGCTCGCCCGCCAGCAGCCGGTCGCCACCGACCTGCGCATCGTCGTCACCTCGCTGCGCATGAGCGCCGACCTCGAGCGCTCCGGCGACCTGGCGCAGCACGTGGCGAAGCTCGCCCGGCTGCGCTTCCCGGACACGGCGGTCCCGCGCGACCTGCACGCCACGATCCTGGAGATGGGGCAGCTGGCGCAGCGCCTGATGGCGAAGGCCGCCGAGGTCATCATCACGAAGGACGTCGACCTGGCGCTCCAGCTGGAGCAGGACGACGACGAGATGGACCAGCTGCACCGGACGCTGTTCCAGCACCTGATGGACGACCGCTGGAAGCACGGCATCGAGACGGCGGTCGACGTGACGCTCCTCGGCCGCTACTACGAGCGCTTCGCGGACCACGCCGTGTCGGTCGCCAAGCGCGTCGTCTACCTGGTGACGGGCGAGCACGCGGACGAGCTCCAGCCGCCGACGCAGGTCGAGGGCGTCTGAGCCGCGAGGGGGCGCGATCGGCAACGAGCCCCCGATGCGCCGTTGACGCGCCGGTCCGGCTGGGCATGAATGAGGCGAAGGCACAACGCCTACGAGGAGGATCCATGCCCGATTCCCCCGTCCCGATCACCCCGGAGCAGGAAGCGCAGCCCCCGGAGGGCCTGCGCCTGCCGCTGCTCGCGGCCTGCGGCTGCGGCTCGGGCTGCGGCTGCGGCTGCCAGTCCGGCGCCCCCTGCCAGTGCGGCGGCTGAACGGCGCACGTGCGCGCGTCCGCGAGGGCCCCCGTCCGGTTCCGGACGGGGGCCCTCGCGCCTTCGTGTGCCAGGGCGGTAGGGGCCTTCGGCCGACGAGGGCCGGGACTACGCTCCCGGAATGCCGATGAGGTCCGGGCCGTTGTCGATCAGACGGCCCTGGCCCTTGGCCTGGTCGCGCTCGGCCGGCGTGACGCACAAGGTGTCGCCGACCCACTTCTCCCGCCAGACGTAGCCCGGCTTGCACGTGCTCGGCCCGTAGGCGCCGCCACCGGGCTGACGGTTGGGGTTCTGGTCGTGGACCCGCTGGCGCTCCGCCGGGGTGACGCACAGGGCGTCGCCGACCCACTTCTCCCGCCAGACGTAGCCCGGCTTGCACGTGCTCGGCCCGTAGGCGCCGCCACCGGGCTGACGGTTGGGGTTCTGGTCGTG
>NZ_JBEXOV010000062.1:23415-44420 GCF_040611715.1 Streptomyces sp. NPDC006544
GGACCCGCTGGCGCTCCGCCGGGGTGACGCACAGGGCGTCGCCGTCCCACGCGTCACGCCAGACGTAGCCCGGCGGACATGGTTCCGCCGCGGAGCTGACGTCCGTGGCCGAAGGCCGGCCGGCCGGCGCGGTCACCGCGGTGGCCGGCAGCGCAATGACGCCGGATATGAACGCGGCCGAGGTCAGCGCCATCACGTAGCGCGAGGCCCGCCGCCTGGACTGGGCGGCCGCCGGGGTGTGGAGGTCGTGGGACATGGTTGCTCCTTGATGCGTCTGAGTCGGTTCTCCTGTCCGGCCGCGCCGTCGTTCCGGCGCGACCGCACTCCAAGTAGGCGTGAGGCCGACGTGCCCCGTCATGACACGGGAACGCGTGGCTAGAGGTCCGTGAGCAGGCCTGAACGCGGACAGCGAGAAGCCGCGAGCCCGGCGAGAACCGAGTCACGATCCGGGCAGTAGCCGGAGGATCGTCCCGTCCCGGGGCGGCGGCCGGTCTGCGGTCATCACACCAGCGCGGGCAGACGAATGCCCCCGATCCGCGCCGTGTGCGCAGGTCGGGGGCATGGTCGCTTTGGCTACTTCTTCTTGCCCTGGTTCTTGACGGCCTCGATGGCGGCCGCCGCGGCGGCCGGGTCGAGGTAGGTGCCGCCGGGGTTGAGGGGCTTGAAGGAGGCGTCCAGCTCGTAGGAGAGCGGGATGCCGGTCGGGATGTTCAGGCCCGCGATGTCGGCGTCGGAGACGCCGTCGAGGTGCTTGACCAGGGCGCGCAGGGAGTTGCCGTGCGCGGCGACCAGGACCGTGCGGCCGGTGAGCAGGTCCGGGACGATCGCGTCGTACCAGTACGGCAGCATGCGGACGACGACGTCCTTGAGGCACTCGGTGCGCGGGCGCAGCTCCGGCGGGATCGAGGCGTAGCGCGGGTCCTCGGACTGCGAGAACTCCGTACCGTCCTCGAGCGCCGGCGGCGGGGTGTCGTACGAGCGGCGCCACAGCATGAACTGCTCCTCGCCGAACTCGGCGAGGGTCTGGGCCTTGTCCTTGCCCTGGAGGGCGCCGTAGTGGCGCTCGTTCAGGCGCCAGGAGCGGTGGACCGGGATCCAGTGGCGGTCGGCGGCCTCGAGCGCCATCTGCGCGGTGCGGATCGCGCGCTTCTGGAGCGAGGTGTGCACGACGTCGGGGAGCAGGCCGGCGTCCTTGAGCAGCTCACCGCCGCGGACCGCCTCCTTCTCGCCCTTCTCGTTGAGATTGACGTCCACCCAGCCGGTGAACAGGTTCTTCGCGTTCCATTCGCTCTCGCCGTGGCGGAGGAGGATCAGCTTGTACGGTGCGTCGGCCATGCGTACGAGCCTAATGGACGCGCCCGGCCGCCCGCGCGCGTCGTACACGACGTCCGGAGGGCCCCCGATTGACGGCAGCCGTCAATCCAGTGGCTCCGCAAGCCTGATATCCGTAGGGTGCGAACTCGAAGAGGGGTACTTACATCGCCGGGGGGATTCCGTATGTCCGTTGCCAGTCTGAGGCGGGCCGCTCGAGAGAGCGTGTCGGGCCTGCCGCGCGAGTTCTGGTGGCTCTGGACGAGCACGCTGGTCAATCGGCTCGGGGCCTTCGTCGCCACCTTCATGACCTTGTACCTGACGCTGGAGCGGGGCTATTCGGCCTCGTTCGTGGGACTCGTGGTGGCTCTCCACGGCCTCGGCGGTGTGGTCTCGTCGGTGGTCGCGGGGGTCCTGACGGACCGGCTGGGCCGGCGGCCCACGCTGGTCGCGGCGCAGGCGTCGACCGCGTTCTCGGTGGCGCTCCTCGGCTTCATGCAGCATCCGGCGGCGATCGCGGGGGTGGCTCTGCTGGTCGGCATGACCTCCAACGCCTCGCGCCCCGCGGTGCAGGCGATGATGGCGGACATCGTCCGTCCCGAGGACCGGGTACGCGCCTTCGCGCTGAACTACTGGGCCATCAACCTCGGCTTCGCCGTCAGTTCGACGGCGGCGGGCTTCGTCGCGGAGTACAGCTACCTGGCCGGGTTCCTCGGCGAGGCGGCCCTGACGCTGGCCTGCGCGGTGCTCGTGTACGTCAAGCTGCCGGAGTCGCGGCCCGTGCGGACGGAGGCGGAGAAGGCGGCCGCCGAGCCGGCGACCGGGCTGGGGACGGTGCTGCGGGACGGCCGGTTCATGGGTGTGGTCGGGCTGTCGTTCCTGATCTCGCTGATCTTCATGCAGGGGTCCTTCGGACTGCCGCTCGCGATGAGCGCGGCCGGGTTCTCCACGGCCGACTTCGGCCTGGTCATCGGTGTCAACGGGCTGCTGATCGTGCTCCTGCAGATCCCGGTCACGCGTCTCATCGAACGCCGGGACCCGCAGAAGCTGCTGGTCGTCTCGGCGCTGCTGGCCGGGTACGGATTCGCCCTGACGGCCTTCGGCGGCTCGGTGTGGAGCCTGGCGCTGACCGTCTGCGTGTGGACGCTGGCCGAGATCATCAACTCGCCGACGCAGATGGGGCTGGTCGCACGGCTCTCCCCGTTGCACGGGCGCGGCCGCTACCAGGGCATGTACACGCTGTCGTGGGCGGTGGCCTCGCTGGTCGCTCCGCTGATGGCGGGCTTCGTGATCCAGCACTACGGCGCGGCCTGGCTGTGGACCTCGATGGCGGCGCTGGGCATGGTGGCGGCGCTGGGGTACTGGCTGTTGATGCGGGGGCTCTCCGAGGCCGGCGCGGCCCCGGCCGTGGCCCCGGCCGTGGCCCCGGCCGTGGCCCCGGCGGTGGCCCCGGCCGTGGTCCCGGCCGTGGCGGCGCCGACGGAGCTGGTCCCGGTTCCCGTGGCGAAGACCGCGGCCGCCGCCGAGGCGTAGGCGCGGACGCGGACGGGGGCCGGACACGGACACGGGTGAGGGTGCGGGCCGCCGTGCCGATCGGGCCCTCGTCGGGCCGGGTCGGCACGCCCGTGTCAGCGGGGCGGCACCAGCGGGCGCCGCATCAGCGGGGTCCGTGTCAGGACGGCTGGGTCAGGTGCTTGAACGCGTCGAGGTTCCGGGTGGACTCTCCGCGCGAGACCCGCCATTCGTACTCCCGCCGGATCGCGCTCGCGAAGCCCAGTTCCAGCAGCGTGTTGAACGCGCCGTCGGCCGCCTCCAGGACCGTGCCGAGCAGGCGGTCCAGGTCGTCCGGGGTGATCACGGCGAGCGGGAGGCGGGCCGTCAGGTAGACGTCGCCGAGCGCGTCGACCGCGTAGGCCATGCCGTAGAGCTTGAGGTTGCGCTCCAGCAGCCAGCGGTGGACGGCCGCCTCGTTCTCGTCGGGGTGGCGGATCACGAAGGCGTTGACCGACAGGGAGTGCTTGCCGGCCTTGAGCGAGCACGTGGTGCTCAGCTTGCGGGTGCCGGGGAGCTGGACGACGTACGTACCCGGCGACGGGCTCTCCCAGCCCAGCTCCGCGCCGGTGAGGACCGCCTCGATGATCTCGGCGGTGCTCGCGTCGGTCCTGCCCTGGGCGTCAGCCATGGTGGGAGCGTACGCGACGGCGGTGGTCGTGCATCGCCGCGGTGTACACGTCCGCGGTGCCGCTCGCCGCGGTGTCCCAGCCGAAGAACTGGGCGTGCCGGGCGGCCGCCGCGCCCATCCGCTGCGAGAGCGCCGGGTCGTCCACGAAGCGCCGCAGCTCGCGGGCGTAGTCCACGGGGTCGTGCCCGGGTACGAGGATGCCCGTCACGCCGTCGTTGACGGCGACCGGCAGCCCGCCGACGGCGGCCGCCAGCACCGGGGTGCCCGTGGCCTGGGCCTCTATGGCGACGAGTCCGAAGGACTCGCTGTAGGAGGGCATGACCAGCACGGAAGCCGCCCGGAACCAGTCCGCGAGCGCGTCCTGCGCCACCGGCGGGTGGAAGTGCACGAGGTCGGCGATGCCGAGCTTCGCGGCCAGCTTCTGCAGTCCCTCCGGCTTCGCGAGCCCGCTGCCGCTGGGCCCGCCGACGACGGGTACGAACAGCCGGGAGCGCAGCGCGGGCTCGCGGTCCACCATCTCGGCGACGGCCCGCAGCAGGATGTCGGGGGCCTTGAGCGGCTGGATGCGGCCCGCGAAGAGCGGGATGACGGCGTCCCGCGGCAGCCCGAGGCGGGCGCGCGCGGCGGCCCGGCCGTCGGCGACGGCGAAGCGGTCGAGGTTCACGCCGGGGTGGACGACGGCGACCTTGGCGGGGTCGGCCTCGTAGTGGATGACGAGTTCGTCGGCTTCCTCGGCGGTGTTCGCGATGAGGCGGTCGGCGGCGACGACGATCTGCGTCTCGCCGATGACGCGGGCGGCCGGCTCGGGGGTGTCGCCCTCGGCGAGCGCCGCGTTCTTGACCTTGGCCATGGTGTGCATGGCGTGCACGAGCGGGACGCCCCAGCGCTCGGCGGCGAGCCAGCCGACGTGGCCGGAGAGCCAGTAGTGGGAGTGGACGAGGTCGTAGTAGCCGGGGCGGTGGCCGGCCCACGCCTGCATGACGCCGTGGGTGAAGGCGCACAGCTGGGCCGGCAGCTCCTCCTTGGCGAGGCCCTCGTAGGGGCCCGCGTCCACGTGCCGTACGAGGACTCCGGGCGCGAGCTCGACGACGGGCGGCAGGCCGCCGGTGGTGGCCCGGGTGAAGATCTCGACCTCGATGTTGATCGCGGCGAGGCGCTTGGCGAGCTCGACGATGTACACGTTCATGCCGCCGGCGTCGCCGGTGCCGGGCTGGTGCAGCGGTGAGGTGTGGACACTGAGCATGGCGACGCGTCGCGGCTTGCGGTGGCCTCCGACGGCGGGCAGGCGCAGGCGCGGCGGGTCGTAGCGGGTGGCGGAGCGGCCCGCGGCCGCGGCGATCCGGCCGCCGATGCTGCCGCCGAGGCGGGACACGTACTGGCTCAAGGGAGCAGTTCCTCTCGCTCGGACGGCATGGCTCGGGGAGCGACGTCGGCGCTCTTCTAGGAGTGCAACCCGTACGGCCTCGTCCCGCATTCCGGGGGCGGAAGCTTTCCTGCGCTGTTTGCCGGATTTTTATCGGGCGGGAGTCCTCCGCCTACTCTCTGCTCATGGCCTCCCGCTCCGCCCCTCCCCCACGTCGCCCCGTCGGCACCGTGACCCGCGGGACCACGAACCCGAACCGCTTGCGCCGCATGGACCGCTGGATCGCGGCGACGCACGGGGCGGTCCTGCGGCGCGCGGACGCGCCGGTGGCGGTGGACCTCGGCTACGGGGCCGCGCCCTGGACGGCGGTCGAGCTGCTGGCGCGGCTGCGGGAGGCGGCTCCGGGGGTGCGGGTGGTCGGCATCGAGATCGAACCGGCGCGGGTCGCGGGCGCGAAGCCCTACGAGCGGGAGGGCCTGATCTTCCGGCACGGCGGCTTCGAGGTGCCGCTGGAGGGCGGGATCCGGCCGGCGCTGATCCGTGCGGCGAACGTGTTGCGCCAGTACGACGAGAAGCAGGTCGCGGAGGTCTGGGAGCGGCTGTGCTCCCGGCTGTCCCCGGACGGACTGCTGGTGGAGGGGACCTGCGACGAGATCGGGCGGCGGCACGTGTGGGTCGCGCTGGGGCCCGAAGGGGCGCGCACGGTGACCTTCGCCACCCGGCTGGGCTCCCTGGAGCGCCCCTCGGACCTGGCTGAGCGGCTGCCGAAGGCGCTGATCCACCGCAATGTCCCGGGCGAGCCGGTGTACGCGTTCCTGCGGGACTTCGACCGGGCGTGGGCGGCCGCGGCGCCCTACGCCTCGTACGGGGCGCGGCAGCGCTGGATCCGGACGGCGCGGGCCCTGGCCGCCCACTGGCCGCTGGCGGACGGGCCGGCGCGGTGGCGCCAGGGGGAACTGACGGTGCGGTGGGACGCGTTGAGTCCGGTGGGGTGAGGTGGCCGGCGGGGAGCGACGTGGTGGCGGGGGCCGTGGGGACGGTTCGGGTCAATATCCACAAGGGTGTTGGAATTCGCCTACTCGTGGCACCATCCCGAAGGCAATGACAAGTTACTGACGAATAGTCATCTGGTGCCAGGGGGGACCATGGGGACACGACGGCGGGGTTCGATCGCCCTGACACTGCTGTGCGCGACGGCGCTGCTGAGCGCGCCCGGCTTCGGGGTCGGCGCCGCGTTCGCGGCGCCCGAGCCCCCGGTGGGCAAGTCCCTGGAGCAGGTCCGCACGGAGATAGAGGGCCTCTACCGTGAGGCCGGGACCGCCACGGACGCGTACAACCTGGCGGAGAGCGAGACCAGGACCCAGTCCGCGAAGATCGTCCAGATCGCCAATCTGGTCGTCGCCGGCAACGAGCGGATCACGGGTCTCAAGAGCCGCGCGGGCGCGGCCGCCCGCGCCCAGTACCGGTCGGGCGGGCTGCCGCCGGGCACGCAGCTGGCCATGAGCAACAACCCCTCGCAGTTCCTGGACGGGGCGGACCGGCTGCGCCAGGGCGAGAAGGCGACCTCGGACCTGCTCTCCGAACTGAACCGGACCCAGAGCGACTTGCAGCAGTACGCGAAGGACGCGAGCGCGCAGTGGGAGCTGCTGGAGGCCAACCGGCTCAAGCAGGAGGGCGCGAAGAAGCAGATCGAGGAGAAGATCAAGGCCGCGGAGGAGCTGGAGAGCAAGCTGGAGGCCGAGCAGAAGGCCAAGCTGCTGCAGCTCGAGCAGGAAGCGCAGTACAAGGCGCAGACGGCGTGGCTGTCGTCGGGCGCGCTGAAGGGCGCCGCGGGCTCGGCGACCTCGGAGGCCGGCAGGAGGGCCGTGCAGTTCGCGACGGCGCAGATCGGCAAGGCGTACGTGTGGGGCGCGGAGGGACCTGAGACCTTCGACTGCTCCGGCCTGACCTCCCAGGCCTGGCGGACGGCGGGCAGGACGATCCCGCGCACCTCTCAGGAGCAGCTGCGGCTGACGAAGGTCGCGATCAAGGACATGCGCCCGGGCGACCTGATCATCTACTTCGACGACGCGAGCCACGTCGGGCTGTACGTCGGGGACGGCGCGATCGTCCACGCCCCGCGTCCGGGCCGCAACGTCACCCTGGCGGGCGCGGGCTCGATGCCCATCAAGGCCGTGGTCCGGCCGGACGCGTAGGCGGGAGCGCGGCGGACGGGGAGCGGGGAGCGGGGAGCGGCTCATGGGGCGGGGCCGGGTTCCGGTTCCAGGCTCCGGGCTTCCAGGGCTCCCGGCTCCCGGCCCCCGCCGGGAGCCGGGAGCCGGGAGTCGGGAGCCAGGAGCCGGGAGGATCCGCTCCGGATCTGGCGCCGGGCCGGGGCGCCCGGCCGCCCGTGCCGACCTCTCGGTGGGCGGGACACCGTGCGGCACCGCCGTGACGTTGGTCATCGCCGACGTGGACTTTCCCCCGCGATAACGGCATATGACAGAGCCACCCTCCGGGCCCGGCATTCCGCTCGCCCCACCTGCCCGCTAGGGTCGCCCGGACGAGCGCACCCCCGAGGGTCGGGAAGGAACCGGAAACGATGCCCGCATCCGTACCCCCGCCCGCCCCCGTACCCCGGCAGAGGGACGTCCTGACCGCCGAGACCGGCTCGGGGAGCCTGTCCGGCCCGGCCTCGCTCACCCTGCTGGTGATCGAGGACGACCCGGCCGGCGGCCTCACCGTCCCCGAGATACTCGACGCCGACGGCCACCGCATCCGGCTGCGCAGCGCCCGTAACCTGACCGAGGCCGCCCGCCTGCTCACGCCCGACGTGAACTGCGTGCTGCTCGACCTCGCGCTCCCCCACGGCTCCGCCGGACCGGCCGGCTCCGCGGCCGCCGACGATCCGCTCGCCGCCCTGCGCCAGGTGCTCCGTATCGCCCCCCAGCACGCCGTCCTCGTCCTGACCTCCGAGGCCGACGCGGAACGCGCCGCGGACGCGGTGCGCGTGGGCGCCCAGGACTTCCTCTTCCGCGACGAGCTCGACGGGCGGCTCCTCAGCCGCGCCATCCGCTACGCGGTGGAGAGAAAACGGGCGGACATCGCCCAGTACAAGCTTGCAGAATCGAAACTGCGGGCCCAGGAGAACGCCCGCCTCGAGCGCGGCCTGCTCCCGCACCCGCTCCTGGAGGGCTCGGACCTCCGTTTCGCCGCGCGCTACCGCCCCGGCCGCAGCCGCGCGCTCCTCGGCGGAGATTTCTACGACACCGTCCGCACCCCCGACGGCACCGTCCACGCGATGATCGGCGACGTCTGCGGCCACGGCCCGGACGAGGCCGCCCTCGGGGTCGAGCTGCGCATCGCCTGGCGCGCGCTGACCCTGGCCGGGCTGTGCGGCGACGACCTGCTCGCCACCCTCCAGGAGGTCCTCGAGGTCGAGCGCCCCTGCGAGGAGATCTTCGCGACCCTCTGCACGGTGGACATCGCCCCGGACGGACGTCGCGCGGGCCTGTGCCTGGCGGGCCACCCGGCGCCGCTGATATCCAGGCCGGGCCGCCCCGCGCGGCTCCTCCCGTACGAGAACAACGGCCCCGCGCTCGGTCTGCTGCCCAGGGCCCGGTGGCCGCGCCGCCAGGTGGAGCTGGGCGGCGCCTGGAGCCTGATGCTGTACACCGACGGCCTGATCGAGGGCCGGATCGGCCCCGGGCGCGAACGCCTCGGGCAGGACGGCATGGTCGAGATGATCAACCGCCACCTGGATTCGGGGCTGAGCGGCGAAGGCCTGCTGGAGGCCGCGGTCACCGAGGCACGCCGCCTCAACGGCGGGGAACTGACCGACGACGTCGCCGTCGTCCTGCTCTCGCGCGACGAAAGCTGAGCCCGCGCGGACCGGCGTAGGCCGACACCCGCCGACGACCGCCCCCCGCCGGCTACCGGCTTCCCGGCTACCGGCCGCCGTTGTAGGGCCCGTACGGCCCGTCGCTGCTGCTGCCGCCGCTGCGCCGGCCGCCACCGCCCGAGACCTGCTTGAGCGCGGGGCGCACGTCGACGAAGAAGACGATGCTGGCGACCAGGCCGGCGACCTCCAGGAAGATCATCCCGAGGAAGAAGTCCGCGAGGACGGTGACGCCGAGGATGACCAGCCAGAAGGTCTTGGTCTGCTTGTCGGCCGCGCGGTAGGCGTCCTCACGGGCCAGCAGCGCGAGCACGAAGGCCGCGACGGCGAGCCCGAGCATGGCGTACCCGAGGAGCGGGCGCACTCCGTTGTCGAACTCGTCCATCAACATCGCCTGACCGCCTTCTCACGCCTGTACCCCGGATGCCGTCCGTTTCCAAGCTACCGGCAGAGCCGCCTTCGCAAACACCAACGGACCGGACGCCCCTCAGGTGCCCGGTCCGTCGCGTCGTACTCAGCTCTCGTCGGCCGTGACCGGGGCTTCCTTCTTGGCCGGGGCCTTGCGCGCGGCGGCCTTCCTCGGCGCCGGCTTCTCCTCTGCGGAAGTGCTCCGCCCGGCCGCCACCGGCTCGGGCGCGGACTTGGTCCCGGACTCCGGCTCGACGACGACGGCGATGTCGACGATCTCCTCGGAGACCTCGCCGCGCCAGGCCCGTACGGCCTGCTCACCGTGCTCGGCGACCTTGTCGTAGGCCTCCTTGGCCTTGACCGCGTACTCGGCGGCCACGCCGACCCCGCGCAGGGCCAGGTCCTGGGCGGTCTCGCCGAGCTTCTTGGCGTCGATCGCCCCGAACACCTCGGCGACCTTGGCGCTGACCGCCTCCTGGGCCTCCTTGGCCTTGTCCTGGACGGCCTTCGGGTCGGTGTTCCGCACGGCCTCGATGCGCGCGGGGGCCTCGGCGCGCAGCTGCTCGATCAGGCCGGGCACCTTCTTGGCCTGCTGCACGGCCAGGTCCGCGGTGCCGGCGGCGAAGTAGAGCGGGGTCGGGTCGGTGAGGGTCTTCTTCAGGTCATCGGCGATGGCCATGTGGTGGTCCTCCCGGATCACGGTCTCAGTTCGTGTGGTGCGTCTGGGCATCATCGGCATCGGGTCCGCCGGAGCCTTCGGTGCCGTCGGAGCCATCGGCGGCGACAGCGCCCCCGGAGCCGTCGGCATCGGCATCGGCTTCGGCTCGCGCCTGCGCCTGCGCCTGCGCCTCGGCGGCGTTCTCCTTGCGGAAGGACTCGTAGATCTGGAGCAGCACGTGCTTCTGCTGCTCGCCTATCGACGGATCGGCGAGGATCACGGCCCTCGTCTCGACCTCGTCCCGGTCCCGTTCGTCCAGGATTCCGGCCTGCACGTACAGCGTCTCGGCGGAGATCCGCAGCGCCTTGGCGAGCTGCTGGAGGATGTCCGCGCTCGGCTTGCGCAGCCCGCGCTCGATCTGGCTGAGGTAGGGGTTCGACACCCCGGCCGCATCGGCCAGCTGCCGCAGCGAGAGCTGCGCCTGCCGCCGCTGCTCGCGCAGGTATTCGCCGAGATTTCCGACGTTGAGCGATGCCATGCTCCGATCCTGCCGCACCTTGCTAACTATTGCAAGCAGGCGCTTGCAATAGCTCGCGGGTCGCGGTGCGGTACAGCTGTGGGTGATCCGAACGAGCGTCCCCCTTCGATCAGTCGAGGCCTTCGATGATGCGGAAGTCGCGTTCGACGCCGTCGGAGAGGGCGGCCAGCGCCTCCTGGTACGCCTCGCTCTCGCGTGCGGCGACGGCCTGTTCGAAGCTGTCGAACTCGATCAGGACGGTGCGTTCGGCCATTCCGGCATCGTGTGCGACGGCCCGGCCACCACGGGCGAGGAGCCGTCCGCCCGCGGCCCGGACGGCCGGACCGGCCAGCTCGTTGTAGGCAGCCAGCTTCTCGGGGTCGGAGATGGTGCGGTAGGCGCTGACCCAGTAGCCCTTGGCCATGGAATCCTCCAGTGTCGTGAAGTTCTCTGCCGACGTTCGCCGGCGGCAGGATGGGCTCATTCGGACGCGAGGTCCGGGGAGTCGCCGCGGAGCAGGGGTTGCAGCAGCGGGACGTAGAGGTCGGCGACCTCCTCGGGGTCGAGCCGGGTGAGCCGGTCGGCCTGGACGGTCGCGTAGAGGGCGCCGAGGCCGAGCAGCACGCCGATGGCCATCTCCGCCCTCAGCGGGGCTCCCGGGCCGGGGAGGTGGGCGGCGAGGGCGTCGATGACCTGGGCGCGGAAGTTGGCCCGTGCCTGCCCGCCGAGCTCCAGGTGGTGGCGGGAGAAGGCGATGCGCAGGATCGGGTCGCGGGTCTGGCCGCGTTGGGTGGCCAGCAGGTGCAGGACCATGTGCCGGGCGAGGCGGTCCAGGGGGGCGTCGAAGAGGGCGGAGGCGTCCGCGTCGAAGGTGAAGACCTGGGTGAACAGGTGCTCCTTGGTGCCGTAGTACTTCATCACCAGCGCCGGGCTGACGCCCGCGTCGGCGGCGATGGCGGCGATGGTGGTGTCGGCGTAGGCGTGGCGCGCGAAGGCCCGCCGGGCTGCGTCGAGGATGTCCGTGCGGCGCGCGTCGGCGTCACGCGGTCGTGTCGGCCGGTCCGGGCCCGAGCCGGGCATCGGCGCTGGGGCCGGCTGCTTCTGGGACGTCGTCCGCGGGCGGGCCCTGCGAGGGGAGGCGGGGTTCGGGTCGGGCATCTGGTTCGGTCTCCTGGAGGGGGAACAGCGCGGGCCGCGGCGGGCGCGGGATGAGGCAGGCCGCCGCGCAGGCCAGCAGCGCGACCGCACCCGCTGCGGCGAAGGCCGTGCGGTACCCGTCCAGGGTCGGCGCCGCCACGGCCGCGCCGGGCGGGTCGGTGAACAGACGGGTGTGCTGGGCCAGCACGGTGGCCACCACCGCACTGCACAAGGCCTGCCCGATGGTGCGCATCAGGACGTTGAGGCCGTTCGCCGCGGCGGTCTGCTCCGGCGGCACCGCCCGCATGATCAGCATGGGGAGTGCGGAGTAGGCGAGCGCCGTGCCGACCGAGACCACGGCCGCGCCCGCGATGACCGCCCACAGCTGACGGCTGTCGGCGAAGCGCAGACCGTAGCCGGCCGCGATGACCACCGTGCCCAGGGCGAGGGTGGCCTTGGCCCCGCGGGCCGCGGACATGCGAGCGGACAGGGAGGCGCACAGCACCATGATCACACCGCTGGGCAGCAGACAGGCGCCCGCCGCCACCACCGAGAGCCCGAGCCCGTACCCGGTGACCCGGGGCGCCTGTACCAGTTGCGCGGTGACCAGGGAGTTGGCATAGAAGGCGAATCCGGCCAGCAGCGCGGCAAGGTGCGGCAGCAGCACTTCCGGACGCGTCGCCAGCCGCACGTCCACCAGCGGCCGCGGCGCACGGCGCTGGTGCGCGGTCCAGCCGGTCAGGATCAGCAGCGCCGCCCCCGACAGTCCCAGCGTCCGCCGACTGCCCCAGCCCCACTCGCCCGCCTTGGACAGCGCCAGCAGCAAGAGCACCAGCCCCGTACTCAGCCCGAACGCCCCCGGCAGGTCGAAACGCCCCGGCGACCGGACCGGCTCCTCCCGCAGCAGCCGCCAGGCCAGGGCGAGCACGCCCGTCGAGAGCACGGTCATGGCCCAGAACATCGCGTGCCAGTCCGCGTACTCCACCAGCAGCGCGGCCAGCGGCAGCCCGAGCGCCGCACCGATGCCCACCGTCGAACTCATCAGCGCCACCGCCGAACCCGTCCGCCGCGGCGGCAGCACACCCCGCAGAAAACTGATCGCCAGCGGCACCACCGCCGCCCCCACACCCTGCAGCGCCCGCCCCGCCAGCAGCCACGCAAGCGTGGAGGCGAACGCACACACCACCGATCCGACGGCAAGCGCCCCGAGCGCGAGCAGCAGCATCCGCCGCTTGCCGTACATGTCCCCGGCCCGCCCCAGCAGCGGGGTGGCGACCGCACCGGTCAGCAGGGTGATCGTGACCACCCACCCGACGTCGACCGGAGCCGCACCGGTCAGCCGGGGCAACCGCGGCAGCAGCGGCACGACCGCGGTCTGCACCAGCGTGGTGACGATGCCGCCGGCCGCCAGCACGGCCAGGACGCCACGGTCGGCGACCGGAGCCGTCGACGGATGCGCATCAGCGGGCACAGCGGGACCCTCTCCGAGGTGAATGGCGTTCACCAACGTAAGTGAACGCCATTCACCTCGCAAGGGGCGTGGGCCGACAGACCCGCAGCCCTGCGGCCCCTGCACCTCTGCACCCCTGCACCCCTGCACCCCTGCACCCCCGAGCGAATCACTCCGCAGTTCGTAGGCCCGGCCCTACAGTGAAGCGCCAGGTAAACGATCTTGAACCGGCTCTGCGAAGGAGTGCGTCATGGGGGACGTGAAGGACACGGGGGACGTGCGGCACAGGGGGGCGGCCGACGCGTCGGCCGAGGAGCTCGAGGAGTACCGGGGGGAGCTGACCGGGTACTGCTACCGGATGCTGGGGTCCTACGCCGAGGCCGAGGACGCCGTGCAGGAGGCGCTGGTCCGGGCGTGGCGGAGCATCGACCGCTTCGAGGGCCGGTCCGCGGTGCGGACGTGGCTGTACCGGATCGCCACCCGTGTGTGTCTGGACGCCCTCGCCTCGGGCAAGCGGCGGGCGCTGCCGATGGACCTGTCCGGCCCGAGCGAGGGCGGTACGCCGCCGGCGCCCCCGCAGGACGCCGTCCTGTGGGTCGAGCCCTGTCCCGGCGGTGATCCGGAGGCGGCCGCGACGGCGGATGAGTCGGTGCGGCTGGCGTTCGTCGCCGCGCTGCAGCACCTGCCGCCCCGGCAGCGGGCCACACTGATCCTGCGCGACGTCCTGGGCTTCTCGGCGCGGGAAGTCGCCGACCTGCACGGCGCCACCGTCGCCTCGGCCAACAGCGCGCTGCAGCGGGCGCGGGCCACACTGGCAGGCCGCCGCGCGACGGACGGGCCGGCCGCCGGGCCGTTCGCCGCGACCTCCGCCGCGACCTCCGCCGCGACGTCCGCCGCGACGTCCGACGTCAGCGTCCGGCGCGTGCTGGCCGAGCGGTACGCCACGGCCTTCTCCCGCTACGACATGGAGGAGCTGAACATGCTCCTGCACCTGGACGCCACGCTGTGCCTGCCCCCGTACGCGCAGTGGATGCGCGGTGCTCCCGACATCCGGGCGTGGCTCACCGGCCCCGCGATCGGCTGCCGGGGCTCGCGCCTGGTCCCGACCGCCGCGAACGGCTCCCCCGCCTTCGGCCAGTACCGCCCCCACCCGGACGGCGTCGGATACGTGCCGTGGGCCCTTCACGTCCTCGCGTTCTCCGGCGACCGGATCAGCGGCATCGCGGCCTTCCGTGACACCGAGCGCCTCTTCCCGCGCTTCGGTCTGCCGGACCGGCTGGGCGAGGACGACCGACCCGGCGCCGACGCCTGAGCACGTGGTCCCGCTCTCGAGAGGCGGTCCCGTTCCCGCCCGACCGGAGCGCGAACTGAGTATCCGTACGGATGGTGCGGACCGGTGCCCAGGGGCATGATCGCCGCGTGACCGACTCCTCCGCACCGACTCCGAAGAACTGGCGCACGCCCGTCGTGCTCCTCTGCGTGACCGCCCTGCTCCTGCTGCCCCCGGTGCTCTTCTGGTACCACAGCGCGCAGAGCGCCCTCGCGCACAAGAGCGGATCCGACTGGCGGGGCAATCACCGGACGAAGCAGGGCCTCGAGCACGCCGCCCTGCTGATCGCCGGCGTGCCCTCCCTCGGGGCCCTGATCGGCTGGGTCTGCGGCAATGCGAAGGGCCGCCCCGGGGTCTGGACGGCGGGCGGGGCACTCCTGGGCACCGTGGCCCTGTGGGTCGTCGTCTTCGTCGCCGTGTGCGTCTCGCTCAGCCGCACGCAGTTCTCCGTCTGAGCCGGGGACGAGGGCGAGGGCAGAGGGGCGAGGGCAGCGGGTTGGGGGCCGGGCGCCGTCGGCCGCCGCCCGGTCCGCTACGCCGTCGCGACGACCACCGTCGCGTAGTACTCCTCCGAGGTCACCGCCCGCACGGACAGGCCCGCCGCCGCCAGGGCCGCCGCCGTGACGGAGGACTGGCGGGCACTCGTCTCGATCAGCAGCCGGCCCCCCGGGGCGAGCCAGGGCGGGGCGCCCTCCGCCACCCGGCGGTGGATGTCCAGGCCGTCCGCGCCGCCGTCCAGGGAGACGGGCGGTTCGTGGTCGCGGGCCTCCGCCGGAAGCAGCCCCAGCTCGGAGGTGGGGACGTAGGGGGCGTTGACCACGAGGACGTCCACCCGGCCCCGGAGCGCGGCCGGAAGGGGCGCGTAGAGGTCGCCCTCCCAGACCTGCCCGCCGTACGGGGCCACGTTGCGACGGGCGTACACGAGCGCGACCGGGTCGATGTCGGCGGCGTGCAGTACGGCGCCCGGGACCTGGGCCGCCACCGCCGCGCCCAGCGCGCCCACTCCGCAGCACAGGTCCACGACCACCGCGCCGGGGCGGGCCGAGGCCACCGCCTCCTGCGCCAGGAACTCGCTGCGCCTGCGCGGCACGAAGGCCCCTTCCCCGACCTCCATCCGCAGACCGCAGAACTGCGCCCAGCCGACCACGTGTTCCAGCGGTTCGCCCGCCACCCGCCGGGCCGCCAGTGCGGCCAGGTGCCCCTCGTCCTCGGCGGCCGCCAGCAGCAGCTCCGCCTCCTCCTCCGCGAAGACGCAGCCCGCCGCGCGCAGGAGCTCCACCAGCGCCGCCGGTGCCGCGGGTGTCGTAGGTGTCGTCATGTTTTTCCCCTTCTCAGAAGACGTCCGGGCACCACGGGCGCCGGGGCGTACGGAACACCGCGTCCGCGAGCGCCAGCGCCCCCGGCCGGGCGCCGTCCGCCACGGCGATCTCACCGAGTGCCCCCAGCCGCACCGCCGACTCGTCGCCGAGGTACAGCGCCGCCAACGCGCCGACGCCGAGGCGCAGATCGGCCGGCTCGTCCGTCCGTACGCAGTCCCCCGCGCCCGCGTCCAGCCGGTAGCGGCCGTCGGCCAGCCCGGCCCGGTCCTCGACCTCCAGGACGAGGACCCCCGGCGTGGCGTACGTCCGCGCGCTCAGGGCCCGTACGACGTCCAGCAGCCGCACCCACAGCCAGTCCGCGTGGGTCACCACACGGGCGGCGCGGGCGTCGGGCAGCAGCCGGGCGACGAGGTCGTCGGGGGCCCGGAAGCCGGTGCGGATCTTGAGCACCCAGTCGATGGAGCACAGGAACTCCCACAGCGCCCGTTCCGCGTCCGGGGTGAGCGCGAGCAACTGCCGCACCTGCAAGGTGTTCTCCGGGACCTTCCCGTCCGTCCAGTGGTCGGCGCACACGTAGGAGACCAGGCCGGTCACCTCGCCCGACGCCGTCCGGTACACGGCGTTGAACTTCTCCTTGAACGGGCGGTGGGACCATTCCTCGACGCCGGTGGTCAACCGCCACCACCGCTGATCGCGGTTGACCGCGCCCGGCGTGAGCGTCCGCACCCGCTCGTGCAGCTCGGGTCCCACCTTCCGGACCTCGTCCTGGTCCACCAGCTCGATCCGCCCGGCGGGGCCGGACGGACGGCGGCGCGCGTCCAGTCCGGTGCGCGGTACGTCGATCTCCCATTCCGAGACGGAGGCCGCGGGCCCGTACCCGTGGTGCCCGTAGATCGGGTACTCGGCGGCGATCAGCGTCGACACCACGTCGCCGCGCGCCTTCGCGGCGGCCAGCTCGACGGCCATCATCCGTGTCAGCAGTCCGCGCCGGCGGTGCGTCGGCAGCACGGTGACGTTCGTGACGGCGCTCGACGGCACGAACGCCCCGCCCGGCACGGTCAGTTCCTGGGAGAAGGAGCGGAGGGTCGCCGCGCACCGGCCGGTGGCGGTGTCGAACCCGCCCAGCGTCCGGGCCGTGTCGCCGTACTCGGCGCACTGGGCCACGTCGCTCTCGGTCGCGGTGTCCGCGCGCAGGAAGCCGGTGTGCAGGGCTCGCAGCCACTCGGGGATCTCTGATTCGGCGATCGGCCGGACGTCCACGTCCGCGTCAGCGTTCATAGCGGCCCACGCTAATCCGCCCGCCGCACCGCGTCGCCCGGTTTTTCCGCCGGGCGCGGACCCGCCGCGCGCGGCCCGCCGCGTACGGCTGCGTCGGGCGCGTACGCCTGCGGCGCCGCGTACCGCCCCGCCCCGCTCAGGCCAGCAGGTCGTCCACCTGGGCCTCGCCCTCGCGGTAGCGCCGGGTGATCTCCGCACTGCAGTCGTCCGCCGTGCGCTGGAGCTGCTGGCGGCGGCGCGAGACCTGCTGTTCGTAGCGCACCAGCCGGCCCAGGCCCTCGTGCAGTTCCCCGTCGGTCCGCGCGCCCAGGTCCGAGAGCTCCACGTCGGACAGCATCTCGGCGGCCAGCAGCCGGTACTCCTCC
This sequence comes from Streptomyces sp. NPDC006544, assembly GCF_040611715.1. NCBI lineage: Bacteria > Bacillati > Actinomycetota > Actinomycetes > Kitasatosporales > Streptomycetaceae > Streptomyces > Streptomyces sp. NPDC006544. The sequence goes on from NZ_JBEXOV010000062.1 coordinate 40,611, forward strand.
CCGTGCGGGGTGCCGAGCGTGACGTGCCGGGCGGAGGCGCTGCGGGTGGACGGGGCGTCGGCGAGGATCTCCGACAGCCGGTCCACGACCGGCGTCTCCGGATCCGTCCGCCGGGCGAGCTCGGCCCGCAGGATGTCGATGCGGCCCTGGAGCAGCCGCCGTACGTAGCTCAGGTCGGCCTCGTCGCGCTGCGCGTCGCGGCGCAGCGTGCGCAGCTCCGGCAGGCCGAGCGCGGTGGTCGGAGTCGGCGCGGCCTCTCCGGTGCCGGTGCCGGTCCCGGAAGCGGTGCGCTGCGCGGGCGGGCGCAGGACCGACGTGTCGGTGGGCACCACGGGTTCACCGGGTACAGCGGGTGCAGCGGGTGCAGGTGCGGAGGTACCAGAAGTGTTCATCGTTCGTGTCCGTCCCCTCGACCGGTGCTGGAGGCACCGCCTGCTTGCATCGTGCCACTCCCGGTGGTGCCGATGCAGTCCCACTCCACCCGATCGGCCCCGGACGGGTGCACGCCTGGTACACAGGTGGTATGCGAGCAGTGGTGCAGAGGGTGGACGGCGCGAGCGTCGTGGTGGCCGGCGAGACCGTCGGGGAGATCGTCGGCGAGGGGCTGTGCGTGCTGGTGGGGGTGACCCATGACGACACCCCGGAAAAGGCGGCGCTGCTGGCGCGCAAACTGTGGTCGGTGCGGATCCTCGAGGCGGAGAAGTCCTGCAGCGACGTGAACGCGCCGCTGCTGGTGATCTCCCAGTTCACGCTCTACGGAGACGCCCGCAAGGGCCGCAGGCCCACGTGGAACGCGGCTGCGCCCGGCCCGGTCGCCGAACCCCTCGTGGACGAGCTCGTGGCGCAGCTGCGGGCACTGGGCGCGACGGTGGAGACGGGCCGGTTCGGAGCGGAGATGCGGGTCTCGCTGACCAACCACGGCCCGTTCACCATCGTCATCGACATCTAGTGCCGCGAGCGCCCGCGCCGTAGCGCAGGCGCTACGGCGCTACGGCGCTACGACGACCTCCTGCGCGGCGGCCGTGTCGCCGGCCAGCAGCGGCGCGTCCACCGGGACGTTCCGCTTGACCAGTGCGAGCGCGATCGGACCGAGCTCGTGGTGGCGGACGGCCGTGGTCACGAAGCCCAGCTGGCGGCCTTCCTGCCCGTCCGCGGCCAGGCGTACGGGCGCCCCGTGGGCGGGGAGCAGCACCTCGGAGCCGTCCAGGTGCAGGAAGACCAGCCGGCGCGGCGGCTTCCCCAGGTTGTGGACGCGGGCGACGGTCTCCTGGCCGCGGTAGCAGCCCTTCTGCAGGTGCACGGCGGTGCCGATCCAGCCCAGCTCGTGCGGGATGGTGCGGTGGTCGGTCTCCAGGCCGAGCCGCGGCCGGTGCGCCTCGACGCGCAGGGCCTCGTGGGCGAGCAGGCCGGCGGCCGGGCCGTGGGTGGCGGCGAAGGCCTCCAGTTCGGCGCGGGGCAGGAAGACGTCGCGGCCGTACGCGGTCTCGCGCACGGCGTGTTCCTTGGCGACCTCGGTGGTGGAGCCGGCCGGCAGGTGCACCAGGGCGAAGTCGGCGGTGGCGTCGGCGACTTCCACGCGGTAGAAGAACTTCATCGACTCCAGGTAGGAGAGGAGCGCCTCCTGGGTGCCGGGCTCGACGTGCATCCACAGGGTCTCGCCGTCGTCGACGAGGTAGAGCGCGTGCTCGATGTGGCCGTTCGCTGAGAGGATCAACGCCTCGGTGGCCTGGCCCGCCGGGAGCTCGGTGACGTGCTGAGTGATCAGCAGGTGCATCCAGCTCAGCCGGTCCGGGCCGGTGACGGTGAGTACCCCGCGGTGGGAGAGGTCGACGAAGCCGCGTCCGTCGGCCAGGGCGCGCTGTTCTCCGTACAGCTCTCCGTAGTGGGCGGCGACGCCCTCGTCGCGGCCTTCGGCCGGTACGGCGCCGGGGAGATGGAGCAAGGGGCTGCTGGTCATGCCCCCAGCCTACGACCCTCCCGCGGCCTCCTGAGGAGTCTTCGCGGCCCGGCCGTCGCGGTGGGGGGCCGCGCACTTCTTGCAGAGTCCGAAGATCGCGAAGTGCTTCATGTCGGTCTCGAAGCCGAAGGTGTCCCGGAGCTCGGCCGTGAAGCCGGCTGCGACGTCCAGGTCCGCCTCGATGACGTCGGCGCAGTCGCGGCAGACCAGGTGGATGTGGTGGTGCCGGTCGGCGAGGTGGTACGTCGGGGCCCCGTGCCCGAGGTGGGCGTGCGAGACGAGCTTCAGCTCCTCCAGGAGCTCCAGCGTGCGGTAGACCGTGGAGATGTTGACCCCGGAGGCCGTCTTGCGCACCTCGGCGAGGATCTCGTCCGGGGTCCCGTGCTCCAGGGCGTCGACGGCTTCGAGCACGAGTTGGCGCTGCGGCGTGAGGCGGTACCCGCGCTGGCGCAGGTCGCTCTTCCAGTCGCCGCCGTCCGCTCCGGCGATGCCGGCGGCCGTCCGGGTGCTGGCGTTGGTGCTCTCGGTTCTGTCGCTGGTCACCACCCGGCCAGTGTAGGCCGCGGTCCCCGCCACCCCAACTGTCTGCGCGTTCCGATCGGATGATAGGCATGCGTCGCGATCTCCCGGAGTTCGCGTGCCCCTCCCGTGCTGCCCGGTAAGGAACCCCGTGTCCATTTCCACCCCCCGGCCCGGTGCCGCGGTGACCGCCGCCGCCCTCCTCGCCGCGGCAACCCTGCTGCTCAGCGGCTGCGGCGGGCCCGCCGACGCACCGCGTACCGCGGCCGCGGACGCGGAGGCTCCGGCCTCCGTACCGGGGACGGCCACCGCCTCCCCGGCACCCTCCGGCTCCCCTTCGGCCTCCGCCTCCGCATCGGCCTCGGGATCCCCTTCCGCTTCGGCCTCCCCCGGCGCCTCCGCGTCCGCGTCGGGGACGGCCTCCGCCGCCCCGGGCGACCCGAAGGCTCCGGGCGGGGGCGCCCCGGCGGGCGCCCCGGCCGGCTCCTCCTCGGGGGGCTCCTTCACCGGGCTGGCCTTCGACACCTGCACCGCGCCGTCCGCCGCCACGATGAACGCGTGGCGCGGGACCTCCCCGTACGGGGCCGTGGCCGTCTACGTCGGCGGCAAGAACCGCGGCTGCGCGCAGCCGCAGCTCACCGCCTCCTGGGTGAGCACGGTCAGCGCGGCCGGCTGGAAGCTGATCCCGCTCTACGTCGGCGCCCAGCCCCCGTGCCAGACCGGCTCCAGCCCGGAGAAGATCACCGCCGCCACGGCGCAGTCGCTGGGCGCGGCCGACGGCGCGGACGCGGTGGCCAAGGCCTCCGCGCTGGGCATGCGGGCGGGCAGCACGCTCTACCTGGACATGGAGGCGTACAGCACCGCCGACACGGCCTGCGCGGACGCGGTCCTCACCTACGTCAAGTCCTTCGACCGGACGGTGAAGGCGAAGTCCTACCGGCCCGGCTTCTACGGGTTCGCCTCCTCCAGCGCCGCCGGCATCGCCAAGGCGGCCGAGCGCGGCGAGGCCGATCTGCCCGAGGCCCTCTGGTACGCCAAGTACGACGGCGCCGCCGACACCGCCGGGAGCTGGCCGTACTCCGCCGGCCTGTTCTCCGGGCACCGGCGCGGGCACCAGTACCAGGTCAACCAGCGCGAGACGTACGGCGGCGCCACCGTGACCGTGGACCGCAACGCCTGGGACGGACCGGTCGCGATCACCGGCTGACCACGGGACGCGAGGAGCCCCCGGCAGCCGTGGGCGAATTCAAGGGGTCGTGGCAACACCGCTGGTCATGCGGCTGTTGTGAGGAGCTTAGCGAGGCGCTCGGCTGGGGTTTCCCAGTCGAGCGTCT
>NZ_JBEXOV010000063.1:0-43515 GCF_040611715.1 Streptomyces sp. NPDC006544
GGGACCCTGTGGGAGAGTAGGACGCCGCCGAACAATTATTGTGGGAAAGCCCCGCACCAGCCCTTACAGGGCACGGTGCGGGGCTTTTCTGCGTTGACGGGCGGGTGTTCCGCCTCCTGTAAGGTCAGGGGGCATCGTTCGACATTTCTACAGTCACAGTGGGAGGCCCCCGGGTGGAGGTCCAGGAGACTCGGGTTCAGACCGACCGAATTTTCACCATTCCGAACATCCTGAGCATGGCTCGCCTCGTCGGCGTACCCGTGTTCCTGTGGCTGATCCTGGCCGAGCACGACGGCTGGGCGCTCGCCGTCCTGATGCTCAGCGGGATCAGCGACTACCTCGACGGAAAGCTCGCGCGGCGCTGGAATCAGATCAGCCGCCTCGGGCGCCTGCTGGACCCGGCCGCGGACCGCCTCTACATCCTGTCCACCCTGTTCGGCCTCACGTACCGGGGGATCCTGCCGCTCTGGCTCACCGCAGCCCTGCTCGCGCGTGAGCTGATGCTGCTGGTCATGGTGTGGATCCTGCGCCGGCACGGCTATCCGCCGCCCCAGGTCAACTTCCTCGGCAAGGCCGCGACCTTCAACCTGATGTACGCGTTCCCCTTCCTGCTGGTCAGTGACGGGACGGGTTGGTTGGCCTGGACGGGGTCAGTTTTCGGATGGGCGTTCGCCGGATGGGGTACAACCCTCTATTGGTGGGCAGGAGTCCTGTACGTGGTGCAAGTCCGCCGGATCGTGAAGGCGGACGCCACGGCCGATTGAGCTCGCTCGGCGCCTGCTGACGCGGAGGAGTTGCCCAGTCACCATGCGCGACGGGTGATGTCGGCTAAGACGTAGTCTCTCAAGGAGGACTCTTCCGACATGAAGGCCGTCGTGATGGCCGGCGGCGAGGGCACGCGCCTTCGCCCCATGACCTCAAGCATGCCCAAGCCGCTCCTGCCGGTGGCGAACCGGCCGATCATGGAGCATGTGCTCAGGCTGCTGAAGCGGCATGGACTCAATGAGACCGTGGTCACCGTGCAATTCCTGGCGTCACTCGTCAGGAACTACTTCGGTGACGGCGAAGAGCTCGGAATGGAGCTCACCTATGCCAACGAGGAGAAGCCACTCGGCACCGCCGGCAGCGTGAAGAACGCGGAGGAGGCGCTGAAGGACGACACCTTCGTCGTCATCTCCGGTGACGCCCTGACCGACTTCGACCTCACCGACCTGATCCGCTTCCACAAGGAGAAGGGCGGCCTCGTCACGGTCTGCCTGACCCGGGTGCCGAATCCCCTGGAATTCGGCATCACCATCGTGGACGAGGAGGGCAAGGTCGAGCGCTTCCTGGAGAAGCCGACCTGGGGACAGGTGTTCTCGGACACCATCAACACCGGCATCTACGTGATGGAGCCGGAGATCTTCGACTACGTGGAAGCGGACGTCTCGGTGGACTGGTCCGGCGACGTCTTCCCGCAGTTGATGAAGGAAGGCCGGCCGATCTACGGCTACGTCGCCGAGGGCTACTGGGAGGACGTCGGCACCCACGAGAGCTACGTCAAGGCCCAGGCCGACGTGCTCGAGGGCAAGGTCCAGGTCGACATGGACGGCTTCGAGATCTCGCCGGGGGTCTGGATCGCCGAAGGCGCCGAGGTGAGCCCGGAGGCGGTGCTGCGCGGACCGCTGTACATCGGGGACTACGCCAAGGTCGAAGCCGGTGTGGAGATCCGCGAGCACACCGTCGTCGGGTCGAACGTCGTGGTCAAGAGCGGCGCTTTCCTGCACAAGGCCGTCGTGCACGACAACGTGTACATCGGGCCGCACAGCAATCTCCGCGGCTGCGTCATCGGCAAGAACACCGACATCATGCGGGCCGCCCGGATCGAGGACGGGGCCGTCATCGGCGACGAGTGCCTCGTCGGCGAGGAATCGATCATCCAGGGGAACGTGCGCGTCTACCCCTTCAAGACGATCGAGGCCGGAGCCTTCGTCAACACGTCCGTGATCTGGGAGTCCCGCGGGCAGGCGCACCTCTTCGGCGCGCGCGGGGTCACCGGCATCCTGAACGTGGAGATCACCCCCGAGCTGGTGGTCCGGCTCGCCGGCGCCTACGCGACGACCCTGAAGAAGGGGGCGACGGTCACCACCGCGCGTGACCACTCCCGAGGCGCGAGAGCGCTGAAGCGGGCCGTGATCTCGGCGCTCCAGGCCAGCGCCATCAACGTGCGGGACCTGGAGAACGTACCGCTGCCCGTGGCCCGCCAGCAGACCGCGCGCGGCAGTGCCGGCGGGATCGTGCTGCGGACCTCACCGGGAGTGCCGGACTCCGTCGACATCGTGTTCCTCGACGAGCGGGGCGCCGACCTCTCCCTCCAGCAGCAGCGCAAGCTGGACCGCGTGTACGCGCGCCAGGAATACCGTCGCGCCTTCCCCGGCGAGATCGGCGACCTGCAGTTCCCGGGAAGCGTCTTCGACGCGTACACGGGTTCGCTGCTGCGCCGGGTGGACATCACCGGCGTCGCGGACTCCGGGCTCAAGGTGGTCGTGGACGCCTCCAACGGCAGCGCCGGGCTCGTACTGCCCAGCCTGCTGGGCCGGCTCGGCGTGGACGCCCTCACCGTCAATCCCGGTCTCGACGAGACCAGGCCGACGGAGACCGCGGAGACCCGGCGGGCCGGACTGGTGCGGCTCGGGGAGATCGTGGCCTCCTCGCGGGCCGCCTTCGGCGTCCGCTTCGACCCGGTGGGCGAGCGGATCTCCCTGGTGGACGAGCGCGGGCGGATCATCGAGGACGACCGGGCACTGCTGGTGCTGCTCGACCTGGTGGCCGCCGAGAAGCGCAGCGGGAAGGTGGCGCTGCCGGTGACCACGACCCGGATCGCCGAGCAGGTCGCGGCGTACCACGGCACCCAGGTGGAGTGGACGACCACCTCGCCCGACGACCTGACCCGGGTGGGCCGGGCGGAGAACACCATCTTCGGCGGTGACGGCCGGGGCGGCTTCATCGTCCCGGAGTTCAGCAGCGTCTTCGACGGGTCGGCGGCCTTCGTGCAGCTGATCGGGCTGGTCGCGCGGACGCAGCTCACGCTGAGCCAGATCGACGCCCGGATCCCGCGGGCGCACGTCCTCAAGCGGGACGTACCGACCCCGTGGGCGGTCAAGGGGCTCGTCATGCGCCGGGTCGTGGAGGAGGCCGGGGACCGGCAGGTGGACACCACGGACGGGGTGCGGGTCGTCGAGGCCGACGGACGGTGGGCGCTGGTGCTCCCGGACCCGGCGGAGGCGGTCACGCACCTGTGGGCCGAAGGCCCCGACGACGCCTCCGCGCAGGCGCTGCTGGACGACTGGGCGGCGGTCGTGGACAGCGCCGGGCGCTGAGTCACCCGACGGAACGCCGCAGGTCGCAACTCCGGTGGGACGGGCGGGGCGCAGGCCCGGCCCGTCCCACCGGGCGGCCGCATTCGGTGTGTGCGGCGCCGACATGCGACGATGTGCGGCATGTCGCAGCCGCCCCCCAACCGGAGTTCCGACCCGCCCCCGGACGTCGTCCAGGGGGCTTCCCGGCCCGCGCGGCCGGACGCCTCCATGTCGCTGCTGACGCACGTGATGGACCACGGTCTCGACGAGGGCTACGCGGAGGCCTCCGAGCGCCGCGCGTCGGACGGTACGGCGGGGCTGCCGCGCAGCCTGAAGGCCAAACTGGGGCTCGCCGCGGGGCTCGTCCTCGCCGCGATGGTCGTCACCCTGGGCGCCGCGCAGGCGCGGGTCGCCGCGCCGGTGCTGGCCAAGGAGCGGCAGGAACTGATCGACCGGGTCGACCGGGCCGACGCGCGCGCGGACGGCCTGGAGCGGGACATCGAGACGCTGCGCAAGACCGTCGCCGACCGCCAGCGCGAGGCGCTCAAGCAGCACGGCGGCGACCGGGGTGAGCTCGTGGCGCTGCTGTCCGGGGCCACCGAGCTGAGCGGGCCCGGGATCAAGCTGACGGTGGACGACGCCAAGGGCGCGTCTTCGGGCAATGGCACCAAGCCCCGCGAGAGCGCCGGGTTCTCGGACACCGGGCGGCTCCGCGATCGGGACATGCAGAAGATCGTCAACGGGCTCTGGCAGTCCGGGGCGGAAGCGATCTCGATCAACGGCCAGCGGCTGACCTCGCTCTCGGCGATCCGGGCCGCGGGTGACGCGATACTGGTCGACAACAGGCCGCTGGTGCCGCCGTACGAGGTGCTCGCGATCGGCGACAAGAAGCGGCTGGGAACGGCGTTCCAGGACTCCGCGGACGGCCAGTACCTGCACGTGCTGCAGGAGAGCTACGGGATCCGCTACGCCTTGTCCGCGCAGGACGAGGTGCGGCTGCCGGCCGCGTCGAGCCTGACCGTACGTACAGCCACAGCAGCAGAGCAGCAGAAGGGTGCATCGTGATCGCGGTACTGGGCCTCGTGGCCGGAGTGGTGGCCGGACTTCTGGTCCGGCCCGAGGTGCCGGCCGTGGTGGAGCCTTATCTGCCGATCGCCGTCGTGGCGGCGCTGGACGCGGTGTTCGGAGGCCTGCGCGCGATGCTGGACGGCATCTTCGTCGACAAGGTCTTCGTGGTGTCGTTCCTGTCGAACGTGGTGGTGGCCGCCCTGATCGTCTTCCTCGGCGACAAGCTGGGCGTCGGCTCGCAGCTGTCCACGGGTGTGGTCGTCGTCCTGGGCATCCGCATCTTCTCCAACGCCGCGGCCATCCGCCGGCACGTGTTCCGGGCGTGAGGCCGATGAGTACGAACGACACCCCGCCCGAGGAACCGACGGGTGCGGAGCAGCCGTCCAAGGAAGTACCGGCCGAGCCCGCGCAGACCGGCCGGCAGCGGCTGGCTGCCGGGCTGTGGCCGCCGCGCGTGAGCCGGGCCCAACTGATCGTCGCGGTGCTGCTGTTCGTCCTGGGTCTCGGTCTGGCCATCCAGGTGCGGTCGAACAGCGACTCGAGCGCCCTGCGCGGGGCACGGCAGGAGGACCTCGTACGGATCCTCGACGAACTGGACGGGCGGACCAAGCGGCTGGAGGACGAGAAGCAGACGCTGGAGGAACAGCGCAGGGAGCTGGAGAGCAGCTCCAACCAGGCCGAGGAGGCCCGGAAGCAGACCGTGGAAAAGGAACGGCAACTCGGGATCCTGGCCGGTACGGTGGCCGCCCAGGGTCCGGGGATCGTGCTGAAGATCTCGGATCCCAAGGCGCAGGTGCAGTCGGACAAGCTCCTGGACACCCTCCAGGAGCTGCGGGCCGCCGGGGCCGAGGCGATCCAGATCAACGGTGTGCGGATCGTGGCGGACTCGTACTTCTCGGACGAGGGCGGTGGCGTGGCGATCGACGGTAAGAAGATCACACAGCCGTACGAGTTCAAGGTGATCGGCAAGCCGCAGGATCTGGAGCCGGCGCTCAACATTCCGGGCGGCGTCGTCCAGTCGCTGGAGAAGGAGCAGGCGGTCGTCACCGTCACACGACCGGCGAAGATCGTTGTGGATGCCTTGCGTGCCGCGAAGCAGCCTGACTACGCTCGGTTGTCATCGCCGTGAGACGGGACGGGGAGCGGACCGGCTCACGCCGCTTGATGCCTGCGGGGGGTCGACGCGCCGAAGTCGCGGTGCGTGGTGGAAACTGTCTGATGGTTACGGACGTTGTAAGTATGTCCGGGTCGGCAGGTGTTGCATTCGGAGTTCGTCCTGCCCCACGGGCGGGTCTGTTTCGGTCAAGGGGAATCGCCCGTGAAGTTGTTTGAGAAGTTGTTCGGCAAGAAGAACCGCGAGGAAAGCGGTGCGGCCAGGCACCGCGCGGGGCACGGAGACGTGGAGGGGCAGGGCGACCGGCCGCTCTTCCGGGACGAGGTCGCCGGCGCCGGTGACATTCCGGGCGCGCAGGGCGCGTCGGCTGTTGACCCTGCCGGTACCGGACGCATAGGTTTCGGTGAACCATCAACCTCAAGTACGGGTGGAGGGTTTGCGCCCGACCCGTATGCCACCAACGCCTCCGCGGGGCAGCCGCGGCGCGAGGAGCCGTCCATGTCGGCCGAGCAGATTTGCAGCAGGTGCGGGCACCGCAGCGATGCGGCCAGCCGATTCTGCTCCAACTGCGGGGCGCCGTTGCGGGCGGGCCTGACGCCGGAGCGTGCCTCGGAGACCACGTCCACCATCTCGATCTCGGGCCTCGAGGCCTACGAGGCCGAGGTGTCGGGACAGACGCACGTGTCGTCCTCGCTGTCCCCCGAGGCCCAGGCCGCGGTGGAAGCGCTGCCTCCGGGTTCCGCCCTGCTGATCGTGCGGCGCGGCCCCAACTCCGGCAGCCGCTTCCTCTTGGACGGCGAGCTCACGACGGCCGGCCGGCACCCGCAGAGCGACATCTTCCTGGACGACGTCACCGTCTCCCGGCGCCATGTCGAATTCCGCAGGAGCCAGGACGGGGGCTTCACCGTCTCCGACGTCGGCAGTCTCAACGGCACGTACGTGAACCGGGAACCGATCGACTCCGTCTCCCTCCACAACGGTGACGAAGTGCAGATCGGCAAGTACCGGCTGGTCTTCTACGCGAGCCTGCGGGGGCACTGACCCTTCAAGGGAAGGTCCCATGCTGCGTACCCCGGCAGGCGGTGCCGCCAAGAGCGGCGCCGCCGGCACCGCCGCCTCCGCCGGGCGGCTGGTGAGCATCGGCACGGTGCTCACGATGCTGCGTGACGAGTTCCCCGACGTGACGATCTCCAAGATCCGTTTCCTGGAAGCGGAGGGGCTCGTCGAGCCCACGCGCACGCCGTCCGGATACCGCAAGTTCAGCACCGGCGACGTGGAGCGCCTCGGGCGCATCCTGCGGCTCCAGCGCGACCACTACCTTCCGTTGCGCGTCATTCGCGAGCAGCTCGACGCCCTCGCCCGGGGCGAGCAGATCCGCATCCCGGCGCCCGCGGCGCACGGGGAGTCCATCGACCCCACGAGCCCCGTCGCCCTCTACGGCGAGGTGGGCCGGGAGCGGCCGACCGTGGCCCGCGTGGGCCGGGCCGAGCTGATCGCCGCCGCGGAGGTGGACGAGGTGCAGCTCGTGGAATGGGAGTCCTACGGGCTGCTCGCCGAGGCACCGGGCGGCGGATTCGACGCCGAGGCCGTCACCGTGGCCCGTCTGGTGGCCGATCTCGGCAGATTCGGGCTGGAGCCGCGCCATCTCCGGGCGATGAAGGCCGCGGCCGACCGGGAGGCCGGGCTGGTCGAGCAGGTCGTCGCGCCGCTGCGCCGGCACCGCAATCCGCAGACCAGGGCGCACGCGGAGGCCACCATGAAGGAGCTCGCGGGGCTCTCCGTGCGCCTGCACGAGGCGCTCGTACAAACGGCTCTCGGAGTGCGACTGCACTGATTGTGGGGCCTTCCGAGGGGTTCCGGAGGGCCTCTGGGGGCAGGCTTGGGGGAGCCCGACTACCCAAACCGGCCGGGCAGGTCCTAGGGTTGCTGTGTGAACGAGCTCGACGTTGTGGGTGTCCGGGTGGAAATGCCCTCGAACCAACCGATCGTGCTCCTGCGTGAAGTGGGAGGCGACCGGTACCTCCCCATCTGGATCGGACCGGGGGAGGCGACCGCCATTGCCTTCGCGCAGCAGGGCATGGCCCCTGCCCGTCCGCTGACGCACGACCTGTTCAAGGACGTGCTGGAGGCGGTCGGCGAGGAACTCACCGAAGTCCGGATCACGGATCTGCGGGAGGGCGTTTTCTATGCGGAGCTCGTCTTCGCCAGTGGAGTCGAGGTGAGCGCGAGGCCGTCCGACGCCATAGCGCTCGCCCTGCGGACCGGGACGCCGATCTACGGCAGCGACGGCGTGCTGGACGACGCCGGAATCGCGATTCCGGACGAGCAGGAGGACGAGGTGGAGAAGTTCCGCGAGTTCCTCGACCAGATCTCGCCCGAGGACTTCGGTACCGGCCCGCAGTGAGGCTCGGGCCGCCTCGTGCTCCGGGGAATCGAAGCCCATTCGAGTAGCCTTTCCCCGCTTTGGGGTACGGGAAACCACTCTCAGGGTGATTATCACTCGGCGTGCCGAGTGTGGCGATCGTTGACGCACCCCTGGTGACTGCCTACCTTCGAGGTGGCAGGTCAAGGACGGAGGGTCGGCGTGAGAGTCACGGGCGACGGTATGACCGGGGGCATCCCCGCACGGAGTGACGGTGGGCCGTACCCGCTGCACGGTGGTGCGGTAAGTTCCGCGCGCCGTCAGCCGGAGCCCGCGCCGGTCGGTTCGATGGGGCCGGTGGGGCCCCAGGGTGGCGAGCCGGTCGCGGAACAGGTGGGCTACCGCGGGCCGACGGCGTGTGCCGCGGCCGGCATCACGTACCGGCAGCTCGACTACTGGGCGCGGACCGGGCTGGTGGAGCCGAGCGTACGGTCCGCGTACGGGTCGGGCACGCAGCGCCTGTACAGCTTCCGCGACGTGGTGGTCCTCAAGATCGTCAAGCGCTTCCTGGACACCGGGGTGGCGCTGCAGAACATCCGCACCGCCGTGCAGCACCTGCGCGACCGCGGTTTCTCGGACCTCGAGCGCATGACCCTGATGAGCGACGGCGCCACGGTGTACGAGTGCACCTCCCCGGAGCAGGTCGTCGGCCTGCTCCAGGGCGGTCAGGGAATCTTCGGAATCGCCGTCGGCGTGGTCTGGCGCGACGTCGAGAACGCGCTGTTGCAGCTGCACGGAGAACGCGTGGACACCGGCGAGACGGTGGCCGGCCACAACCCCGCGGACGAGTTGGCCGCGCGGCGCAACCGGGCCGTCTAGAGGGCTCGGAAGGGACGGTCCGGCAGGAGGGTGCCGGTCCGTCCGGCACCGCCCGCCCGCACGGCGGGCCAGGCCGGACCGCCTGGGGCCGATTGTCGGTGGCGTAGGGCAGCATCGGGGTTGTGAGAGCCGCGCCGACCATCCTGCATCTGGACATGGACGCCTTCTACGCCTCGGTGGAACAGGCGTCGAAGCCGAGCCTGCGCGGCAAGGCCGTCATCGTCGGCGGGCTCGGGCCGCGCGGGGTCGTGGCCACCTGCTCGTACGAGGCCAGGCGGTACGGGGTCCACTCGGCGATGCCGACGGCCCAGGCGCGCCGGCTCTGTCCGAACGGGGCGTACCTGATCCCGCGCTTCAGCCTGTACCGGTCGGTCAGCGACATCGTCATGGCCCTCCTGCGGGAACTGTCCCCGCTCGTCGAGCCGCTGAGCCTGGACGAGGCCTTCGTGGACCTGGAGGCGGGCGGCGTCGCCTTCGACGCGGCGGGTGCGCGGGCCGCCGGGGAGCGGCTGCGGGCGGACATCATGGCCGCGACCGGGCTCAGCGGATCGGTCGGACTGGCCGGGTCCAAGATGCTGGCCAAGGTGGCCTCCGAGGAGGCCAAACCGGCGGGGCTGCTCCTGATCGAGGTCGGCACGGAGCGGGCGCACCTCGCGCCGCTGTCGGTACGGACCCTGCCCGGGGTGGGGCCGGCCACGGGCGAGCACCTGCGGCGGGCCGGGATCACCACGGTCGGGGAGCTGGCGAAGGCCGGCGAGGACGAGCTGGTCCGGATGGTGGGGCGCTCGCACGGGCTCGGGCTGTACCGGATGGCGCTGGGCCTGGACGAGCGGCCGGTGGTCGCGGAGCGCGACGCGAAGTCCGTGTCGGTCGAGGACACCTTCGACGTGGACCTGCACGACCGGGTGCGGATCCGCGGCGAGGTGGGGCGGCTCGCGGACCGGTGCGTGCACCGCCTGCGGGAGTCCGGGCACTCGGGGCGGACGATCGTCCTCAAGGTGCGGCGCTACGACTTCTCCACGCTGACCCGGTCCGAGACGCTGCGGGGCCCCACCGACGACCCGGCGGTGGTGCGGGAGGCCGCGGCGCGGCTGCTGGAGGCAGTGGACACCACGGGCGGCGTGCGGCTGCTGGGCGTGGGCGTGACGGGGCTGGCGGACTACACGCAGGAGGACCTCTTCGCCTTCGCGCTGGCCGCCCGTGCGGACGGCGAGGCCGCGCCGACGGCTGAGGCGGGCGAGGCGGGCGAGGCGGGCGAGGCGGGCGAGGCGGGGGCGACGGGGGCCCCCGGAGCCGTTGAGCCGGACGGGGCCGCGGGGGCTCCTGAGGCGGCCGGGGCGGGTGCGGGCGCAGAAGCGCAGGAGTCGGCGGAGGCCAGTGGGGCGGAGGACGAGCCGGCCGCCGGGGCGCCGGCGCCCGGGGGAGGAGCCGTGGCCGCTGAGGCGGCCGCCGGCGGCGGACCGCCCGGCGAGGCCGGGGCGGTCCACGGGAGGCTCTGGCAGGCGGGGCAAGACGTTCGGCACACGGTGTACGGGCCGGGGTGGGTCCAGGGCAGCGGGGTCGGGCGGGTGACCGTGCGGTTCGAGCGGCCCGGTTCGGAGCCGGGCCGGGTGCGCACCTTCCTGGTGGACGATCCCCAGCTCGAGCCGTCCGATCCGCTGCCGCTGGTGGGCGTACCGGCCGGACCCCGAGGAGGGGACCGGCGAGATCCGGAAGGGACGGCCTGAGGGCTGTCCCGCAATCCCCGGCGGGCGCACGACGCCAGCTACGGCACCTCGCCGCGTTGTCGGAACGCCCGAATACGCCCAGTATGGGGGCGCTCCTCCGCCTTGCGATGCACCGCATCCGACGCCGTGCGCTGACCCACCGGGGATTGCGGGACAGCCCTCAGCCCTCGTCACCCGCGAGCCGGCCGAAGTCGCGCCGGAACTCGCTGGGGAGGGCCACGTCGAGGCCGTAGTGGTGGTAGAGCTGCAGCTCCTGTTCGGGGGAGAGGTGACGGCCCACGCCGAAATCGGGCGCGTCCTTGATGAGGGAACGCTCGAAGGGCACGTGCAGGGTCTCGCCCACCAGCTCGCTCGGTTCCAGCGGGACGAAGGCGTCCCGGCTGAAGAGGCCGGTCCGTACGGCGGCCCATTCCGGGACGCCCGTGGCGTCGTCGAGGTAGACCTCGTCGATGGTGCCGATCTTGGTGCCGTGGCGGTCGAACGCCTTGCGGCCGATCAGGCTGCGCGGATCGATGTCAGTCTGCACGGTCCGGTCCCTCCACTGGTCGCAACTCCTCCGTTATGACTACAAAAGTGCATTTCCGGAGAGGGGGCCACTCGAGGGAGGCCCCGGATCCTCGCTGGTAGGCTGGGTGACGGCTGTTGACCCTGTGCGGGAGAGTCCTCCGAGTGAGCTCGACGGAGGCGCCGAAGGAGCAAATCCTCCCCGGAATCTCTCAGGCATACGTACCGCACGTAGGTGAGGCCACTCTGGAAAGCAGGGCGGGTACCGGGCGCGCAGTGCCGGTTCCCCTCCTCACCGACGGTGAAAACCGGACCTCGCGAGCGATCCTCGAGGGGCCCGGTGAAACTCTCAGGTTGTGATGACAGAGGGGGAGGCCGTCCGGGTGCCCGCGCCGAGGCACCCCTCGCAGGTCGTACGACCAGGAGGCCTCCGTACATGACCGCCAACCGCATTCCGCTCTCCCAGCTGGAGCGAGGCATCCCCTTCGAGCAGCGCCACATCGGCCCGGATGCCGAGGCGCAGGCCAAGATGCTCGCCCAGGTGGGCTACGGCTCCCTGGACGAACTGACCGCCGCCGCGGTACCGGATGTGATCAAGACCACTGACGCGCTGAACCTGCCCGAGGCGCGGACCGAGGCCGAGGTGCTGGCCGAGCTGCGCCAGCTCGCCGACCGCAACCAGGTCCTCTCCTCCATGATCGGTCTCGGCTACTACGGGACGTTCACGCCGCCGGTGATCCTGCGCAACGTCATGGAGAACCCGGCCTGGTACACGGCGTACACGCCCTACCAGCCCGAGATCTCCCAGGGCCGTCTCGAAGCCCTGCTGAACTTCCAGACCGTCGTCGCCGAGCTGACCGGCCTGCCGACCTCGGGCGCCTCCCTGCTCGACGAGGGCACCGCGGCCGCCGAGGCCATGACGCTCGCCCGCCGCGTGGGCAAGGCCAAGGGCAACGTCTTCCTCGTCGACGCCGACGCGCTGCCGCAGACCATCGCGGTGATCCAGACCCGTGCCGAGCCGATCGGCATCGAGGTCGTCGTCGCCGACCTGTCCGGGGGCGTCCCGGCCGAGGCCGCCGAGCGCGGCGTCTACGGCGTACTGGTCCAGTACCCGGGCGCCTCCGGTGCCGTTCGGGACATCAAGCCGGTCATCGACCAGGCGCACGAGCTCGGCGCGATCGTCGCCGTCTCGGCCGACCTGCTCGCCCTGACCCTGCTGACCTCCCCGGGCGAGCTGGGCGCGGACATCGCGGTCGGCACCACGCAGCGCTTCGGTGTCCCCATGGGCTTCGGCGGACCGCACGCCGGATACATGGCCGTCCAGGCCAAGCACGCCCGCTCGCTGCCCGGCCGCCTCGTCGGCGTCTCCGTGGACGCGGACGGCAACAAGGCCTACCGCCTGGCGCTCCAGACCCGTGAGCAGCACATCCGCCGCGAGAAGGCCACCAGCAACATCTGCACCGCGCAGGTGCTGCTCGCCGTCATGGCCGGCATGTACGCCGTCTACCACGGTCCGGACGGCCTGCGGACGATCGCCCGCCGCACCCACCGCTACGCCGCCCTCCTCGCCGCGGGCCTGACGGCCGGCGGGGTCGAGATCGTGCACGGCGCCTACTTCGACACCGTCACCGCCCGGGTCCCCGGCCGCGCCGCCGAGGTCGTGGCCGCCGCCCGCGAGGGCGGGGTCAACCTGTACCAGGTGGACGCCGACCTGGTCTCCGCCTCCTGTGACGAGACGACCCTGCGCGCCGACGTCGAAGCCGTCTGGGCGGCCTTCGGGGTCGAGGCCGACCTGGAGGCGCTCGACGCCACCACGGCCGACGCGCTCCCGGAGGGACTGCTGCGCGAGGACGCGTACCTGACCCACCCGGTCTTCCACCAGCACCGCTCCGAGACCGCGATGCTGCGCTACCTGCGCAAGCTCTCGGACAAGGACTACGCGCTGGACCGCGGCATGATCCCGCTGGGCTCCTGCACGATGAAGCTGAACGCGACCACAGAGATGGAGTCGGTCACCTGGCCCGAGTTCGGCCAGCTGCACCCGTTCGCCCCGGTGGAGCAGGCGGAGGGGTACCTCACGCTCATCACCGAGCTGGAGGAACGTCTCTGCGAGGTCACCGGCTACGACAAGGTCTCCATCCAGCCGAACGCCGGCTCCCAGGGTGAGCTCGCCGGCCTGCTGGCCGTCCGCGCCTACCACCGGGCGAACGGTGACGAGCAGCGCACCGTCTGCCTCATTCCGTCCTCCGCGCACGGCACCAACGCCGCGAGCGCCGTGATGGCCGGCATGAAGGTCGTCGTGGTGAAGACCGCCGACGACGGCGAGGTGGACGCGGCCGACCTGCGGGCAAAGATCGAGCAGTACCGCGACGAACTCGCCGTGCTGATGATCACCTACCCCTCCACGCACGGTGTGTTCGAGGAGCACGTCGCCGAGATCTGCGCCCAGGTGCACGATGCCGGCGGCCAGGTCTACGTGGACGGCGCGAACCTCAACGCCCTGGTGGGCCTGGCCAAGCCGGGTCACTTCGGCGGCGACGTCTCGCACCTGAACCTGCACAAGACCTTCTGCATCCCGCACGGCGGCGGCGGTCCGGGCGTGGGCCCGGTCGGTGTCCGGGCGCACCTGGCCCCCTACCTGCCGAACCACCCGCTGCAGCCGACCGCCGGTCCCGAGACGGGCGTCGGCCCGATCTCCGCCGCGCCGTGGGGCTCGGCCGGCATCCTGCCGATCTCCTGGTCGTACGTGCGGCTCATGGGCGGAGAAGGCCTCAAGCGCGCCACCCAGGTCGCGGTGCTCGGCGCCAACTACATCGCCAAGCGCCTGGAGCCGCACTACCCGGTGCTCTACACCGGGCCGGGCAACCTGGTCGCGCACGAGTGCATCATCGACATGCGCCCGCTGTCGAAGGCGACGGGTGTCAGCATCGACGACATCGCCAAGCGTCTGATCGACTACGGGTTCCACGCGCCGACCATGTCCTTCCCGGTCGCCGGCACGCTCATGATCGAGCCGACGGAGTCCGAGGACCTCGCCGAGATCGACCGCTTCTGCGACGCGATGATCGCGATCCGCGCGGAGGTCGAGCGGGTCGCGGCCGGCGAATGGCCGGTGGACGACAACCCGCTGGCCAACTCCCCGCACACGGCGGCGGCGCTGGGCGGCGAGTGGAACCACCCGTACACCCGCGACGAGGCCGTCTTCCCGGGCGGGGTCTCCGCCGCCGAGAAGTACTGGCCGCCGGTGCGCCGCATCGACGGTGCCTTCGGTGACCGGAACCTGGTGTGTTCCTGCCCGCCGCTGGACGAGTACGACAACTAGGACCCACGGGTTCCAGGCAGACGAAGGGGCCGGTCCGGGAGTGGTACTCCCGGACCGGCCCCTTTCGGCACCGGCTGCCGGCGGACGGGCCGCGGCTAGGCCGCCCTCATCCCGTGCGCCGCGAGGGCGCGGTGGGGCGCGATGATCTGGCCGTCCGGCAGCAGCTCACCGGTGTCCTCGAAGAGCAGGACGCCGTTGCACAGCAGGCTCCAGCCCTGTTCCGGGTGCACGGCCACGGGGTGTGCGGCCTCCCGGTCGGCGGAGTCGGCGGTCGGGCATGCTGGCTTGTGCTGGCACATGGATGCGTTCTTTCGCTGCGGTGTGGTGTGCGTGCTGCGGCTCGATGCGTTGTTCATGGCCGCCCCCCGTATCAACGACTCGGCTTGGTCAGGGTCCCCAGTGTTCCCCGACGACAGGGTGTCCGCAGGGATTTCCCCGCAGCTGTCCTCATGGATTGATGACGCATCACTCGTGCGGGCGGTTCAGCTCAACTCCCCTGTCCTTTCGGATGGTTCGCAGGGGGCCCGAGTGGGCTAGGCCGAATGGGCCGGACGGATGGGCGCCGTCCGGCGCGGGTGGCCCGCTCAGGCGGCAGGCGCCGCCACCGAGGGCGGGACCGGCGGCGCCGACGGTGTGAGCCGGTGGGTCAGGACGGGCAGCAGTTCGGAGACGGGGTGCGGCCGGTAGGCGGCGATGCCCGGCGGGGCGGGTGCCAGCGGGATCAGCAGATCGGCCGCGGCCGGCAGTCCGGCGGAGGCGTCGGCCCCCACCGAACCGTGCAGCCACAGCGTCAGCATGTACAGCTCGGGAACGGACAGCAGTCGCGGCTGGTAGTTCTTGCCGAGCGATTCCGCCTGGCGCAGCGCGCGTTCGGTGGCGGCGACGTAGGGGCCCTCGAAGAAGTGGGAGAAGGCCCAGCCGTCCGGGGTGAGCCGGGTGTCGGCCGCCGCGACGTAGCGGTCCCCGCTGCGGATCAGGAACCGCCAGCCGGTCAGCCTGGTGCGCGGGGGCCTGCCGCCCGAGGGCAGGCCGGAGATGTTCAGCCGGTCCAGGACGTGGACGGGCAACGGCAGTTCGGCGGTCATCGGACCCTGGAGGTCCCGCAGGGCCGGCGTGTGCGCCTCATGGACGGCCGTGGGGGAACCGAGGGCCGCGAGGACGCTGCGCAGGGCGGGCGCGGGAGCCGGAGGGACGTGCAGCGGCATGGTGGGTCGCCTCTCACTTGGGAGACCGGTGGATCGGGGGCGAGGTGCGGGTGCGGGACGGCGCTGTCGCATTCTGGGGCCAGAGGGGGGCCGAGGGGCAATGGCCGCGCGCCAACTCTCTGCCTCGTTTGCGGAGTTTATACGACCTGTGTTCACGCAGTGTTTCGGCTAGCTGTCCCGCCCATTACCTGCAAGACGCTTACCGGCCCCTCTGACATCACATATATGCCCGGTGCGCGCAAACATGAAGCGCTGACCTCGGAGGTTACCGGACGGGGGCTCGGCTGGAAAGCGCCTGTTATCCGGAACCGGCAAAGTCGACGCGGTATTTGCTGACGCGTCCTTGCCAGGTGAATGTGCCAAAGCGCCTGTCGGCCAAACCGGCGCGCGCTCCTGTCCGGTCACGCCCCTTCCGCGTTATCGATCACTCCGCCGGGGCATCATCGAGCGTAACGCGCGCCTGGGCCGACGGATCCCTTCCAATCCGGCCAGGCCCACTCGAGGAGGGACGCTCCGATGGGGGAGAAGGTCGTGGCGGGCGGATTCGACCTGTCCGATCGGCAACGGTACCGACGGAAGCTCCACGAGTGTCTGGAGGGACTGGAGCGGCTGCTGGCCGAGAAGAGGTTCGATCGCCCGAAGAACATGATGGGGCTGGAGATCGAGCTGAATCTCGCGGGTTCCGACGGTTTGCCGAGAATGGTGAATGCGCAGGTTCTGGAGCGCATAGCGAGCCCCGATTTCCAGACCGAACTGGGAATGTTCAACCTGGAGGTGAACGTACTGCCCCACCGGCTCGGCGGCCGCGTATTCGACCAGCTCGCCGAAGAACTGAGCGCGGGGCTCGGCTATGCCCACCGCCAGGCCGTGGAGATCGACGCCGGGGTGGTGATGATCGGCATTCTGCCGACCATCTCCCGGGCCGACCTGGTCACCGCCAACCTCTCGGCGGTGGACCGCTACTCGCTGCTGAACGAGCAGATCCTGATGATGCGCGGCGAGGACTTCACGCTCGACATCGACGGGGTGGAGCGGCTGACCTGGACCTCCGGGTCGATCGTGCCGGAGGCCGCCTGCACCTCCGTACAGCTGCACCTGCAGGTGACTCCGGGCCGGTTCGCGGACGTGTGGAACGCGGCGCAGGCGGTGGCCGCCGTACAGACGGCCGTCGGCGCCAACTCGCCGTTCCTGTTCGGGCGCGAGCTGTGGCGGGAGTCGAGGCCGCCGCTCTTCCAGCAGGCCACCGACACCCGGCCGCCCGAACTCCAGGCGCAGGGAGTGCGGCCGCGCACCTGGTTCGGCGAGCGGTGGGTGGACTCGGCGTACGAGCTCTTCGCCGAGAACGTCCGCTACTTCCCGGCCCTGCTGCCGATCTGCGACGAGGAGGAGCCGCTGCGGGTGCTCGACGAGGGCGGCGTACCGGCGCTCCAGGAACTGGTGCTGCACAACGGCACCGTCTACCGGTGGAACCGGCCCGTCTACGGAGTCGCCGACGGGGTGCCGCACCTGCGCGTGGAGAACCGGGTGCTGCCGGCCGGACCGACGGTGGCCGACGTCGTCGCCAACGCCGCTTTCTACTACGGCCTCGTACGGACCCTCGCGGACGAGCCGCGGCCGGTGTGGAGCCGGCTGCCCTTCGCGGAGGCGGAGGCCAACTTCGACGCGGCCTGCCGCTACGGCATCGACGCCCGGCTGCGCTGGCCGCGCAAGGGCCGCGGCGGAGGGCTGGCGAGCGTGCCGGCGGTGCGGCTGGTCCTGGACGAGCTGCTGCCGATGGCGGCCGCCGGGCTGGACGCGTGGGGCATCGAGCCGGCCGACCGGGACCACTACCTCGGCATCATCGAGGAGCGGTGCCGGCGCCGGGTCAACGGAGCGACCTGGCAGGTGGACACCTACCACCGGGCGCGCGCGGCCGGGCTGGAGCGGGACGCGGCGCTGGCCGCGACCACGCGCCGCTACAGCGAGCTGATGCACAAGGGGGAGCCGGTGCACACCTGGCCGGTCGGCCTCGCGGAGGAGGAGGTGGGCGCCGCGGCGGCGGTCGGGGGCTGACCGTGGCGCGCGCGGGTCCCGCGTCTTCCGCCCGGTCATCCGTTCCCGCGCCGACGAGGCAGTATGGGGTGATCGAACGGAATGCCCCAGCGAGAGGTCGCGGTGGGCGGCGCGACGGGAGACGGGCGTGCGGACGGAACCGGAAGCTGCGGTCGGGGAGCTCGGCGAGGGCCCGGACGGGCGGCGGGCGCTCCTGCGCACCGAGACGCTGCTCGTGCTCGCCCTGTCCCTGGGCGCGAGCGGCCTCTCGGCTCTGATCAGCTTCATCGGGTCGCTGACCAAGCCCGGCGGGCTCAAGGACCAGGCCGCCACGCTCAACGGCTCGTACGCGCCCGGCCGGCCCTGGCTGGACCTGGCCTGGCAGCTCTTCGGTATCGCCAGCGCGCTCGTACCCGTCCTGCTCGTCGCCCACCTGCTGACCCGGGAGGGCGCGCCGGGCCTGAAGGCACTGGGCTTCGACCGCAGCCGGCCCCTGTGGGACCTGGGCCGGGGTGCGCTCGTCGCGGCCGGCATCGGGAGCGCCGGACTCGCCTTCTACCTGGCGGCGCGGGCCACCGGCTTCAACCTGACGGTGGTGCCGGAGGCGCTGCCCGACGTGTGGTGGAAGTTTCCCGTGCTGATCCTCTCCGCGGTGCAGAACGCCGTGGTCGAGGAGATCATCGTGCTGGCCTACCTGCTGCGCAGGCTCGGCCAGCTGGGCTGGTCGCCGATGGCCGCGCTGATCGCCAGCTCCGTGCTGCGCGGCTCGTACCACCTCTACCAGGGCGTCGGCGGCTTCATCGGCAACATGGTGATGGGCGCGGTCTTCGTCCTCGCCTACCGGCGCTGGGGCCGGGTGGGTCCTCTCGTCGTCGCGCACGCGCTGCTCGACATCGTGGCCTTCGGCGGATACGCCCTGCTGGCGGGCAAGGTGGGCTGGCTGCCCACGCCGTAGGCCGCAGTCGGCGCCGTCGGCGCCGTCAGGAGGTGGGCGGGGCCGTGAGCAGTTCGCCGTCGATCACCGTGACGGCGCTGCCCGTCAACAGCGTACGGTCGCCGGCGAGCCGGACCGCGACCAGACCGGTGCGCGCTCCGCCCTGGAGACCGACGAGCTCGGTGCGGCCCAGGCGCGCGGCCCAGAAGGGTGCCAGCGCGGTGTGGGCGCTGCCGGTGACCGGGTCCTCGTCGATGCCGATGGCGGGGAAGAAGCCGCGGGAGACGAAGTCGTACCCGCGGGAGGGGTCCTCGGCGGCCGCCGTGACGATGATCCCGCGGTGGGCGTAACCGCGCAGGGCGGGCAGGTCGGGCGTGAGCGAGCGTACGGCCTGCTCGTCCGCAAGCTCCACGACCAGGTCGCCGATGTGCGCCGAGGTGTCGTGGACCGACTTGATCTCGGCGCCCAGGGCGCGGCGCACCTCGGCGGCGGGCTCGGCCCCGGTCAGGGAGGACGTCGGGAAGTCCAGGGTGATCCGCCCGTCCCCGGCGGCCTCGGCGGTGAGGACGCCGCACCGCGCGGTGAAGCGGATCAGCCCGCGGGCGAGGCCGCTCGCGGCGAGGACGTGCGCGGTGGCGAGGGTCGCGTGGCCGCACATGTCGACCTCGCCGGACGGGGTGAACCAGCGCAGCGCCCAGTCGGCCTCCCCGCCGGGTGGCAGGGGGTGGGCGAAGGCGGTCTCGGAGAGGTTGACCTCGGCGGCGACCTGCTGGAGCCAGGCGTCAGGAGGGAAGCCGCCTTCGAGGAGCAGGACTCCGGCGGGGTTGCCCGCGAAGGGGCGGTCGGTGAAGGCGTCCACGATTCTGATGCGCATGTCACCGACCCTAGGGAGCTGCCGGAGGGGGTCGCAAAGGCCAATTCGGGCTGACTGGACTGGACTGTCCCGCACTGGACCGTAGTGGACCGGACTGGACTGTCGGGGACTGGATTGGATTGCCTCCACGGGCCCCCTCACCGGGCCCGCCCCGCGGTGACTCAGGCCGGATGCAGCACGGCCATGGCGATCTCACGCACGCGGTCCAGCGTGATCCCGGTGCGCTGTTCGACGGCGAGCGGGTGGTCGGTGGGCTCCAGCTCGATGGAGGGCCGCCGGCCGATCGGGCGCGTGTGGGCGTTGGTCTTCAGATCGCGGGTGCCCTCGGAGTAGAGCGCGAGCTCGGTGGTGAGCCAGCCGAAGTAAGGCTTCTGCGCCTCGCGGCCCTCCGTGTCCCACACCTCGAGGGCGCGAGCGAAGTCGTCCCTGCTCAGCGAGACCCAGACGCCCCAGGAGAAGACGTCCTGGCTGCCGATCACAGGTATCTCGACCAGACCCTTGATGAAGAAGTGCTGGCCCTTGATCACGCACCGGTCGGACGACAGCATGCTGTCCGGGTCGTTCTCGAAGCTGGGATCCCAGTCGTCGGGGGCCCTGGTCGAGTAGCTCATGGGCAGCTCTGCGTGGTGGTCGCCGCAGCACGAGCAAGTGAAGCCGAGATCGTTAGACATGGCGTGAGCCTAGTGCTGTCGCACCGGAGTTGCCCCGGACCGCTCGACGGGGGTCGACGGGGGCTCGACGGCCGCTCGCGGGCCTCGCGGACCGGACCGGCCGTCTCTCCTTCGCCCTCACGCCCCGGCGTCCGCCCCGTCCCCGAAGTGGAGCTCCAGGAGACTCCGGAGATCGCCAGGCTGTTCGCTGGAGTTGTTTCCGATATATCGTTGACGCATCGCGATGGGTCAACGATAGTGGAGACATCACACCAGCGACACGAAGAACACCGAATGGGGAAAGGAGCGCAGCCATGCGTTCACACGGACAGCACGGACACGGCCACGAGCACCAGCACGAGCACGGACGGGGCCACGGTCACTGCGGGCCGGACCGTCGGGAGGAGTTCCAGGGGCGGCGCGCCGCTTTCGGACCGTTCGGGCCGCCCTTCGGCGGTGGTCCCTTCGGCGGGCGCGGGGGGCGCGGCGGACCGCGCGGCCGGGCCCGGCGGGGTGATGTGCGCGCCTCCATCCTGGCGCTGCTCGCCGACCGCCCGATGCACGGCTACGAGATGATCCAGGAGATCGGCGAGCGCAGTGGCGGGGCCTGGAAGCCCAGCCCGGGCTCGGTCTACCCGACCCTGCAGATGCTCGAGGACGAGGGGCTCATCACCAGCGAGAGCGAGGGCGGCAAGAAGCTGTTCACGCTCACCGACGCCGGCCGGACCGAGGCCGGGTCCGGCCCGGACGCCCCCTGGGCGGAAGCCGGGCGCGGTGTCGACTTCGAGGCGATGAACGAGATCCGGACGGCCGGTTTCGGCCTGATGGAAGCCTTCGGCCAGGTCTTCAGGACCGGCACCTCCGTACAGCGGGAGAAGGCCCTCGCGGTCATCAACGACGCCCGCAAGAAGCTCTACCTGATCCTCGCCGACGAGCACTGAGTCCGGCCGGCGGGACCCTCCCGCACGCGCAGCGCGCCCCGCGAGTTCCTGGCGGGGCGCGCTGTCGTACGTACGCGGGGGCCGGGTGGTCGTCGTACTGGTTGGAGTGAGGGCACTTCCAACCAGCGTGGGGAGGCGGGACGGCGCAACCGGTCAAGGTCCGCGGACTGTCCGAGCAGGAGGGTCAGGAGCGTTCACCCTCGCCAACTCGAACCACCCCAACCACACCGTCCAGACCAGGGCCCTGCACGCCTACCTCCGCCGGCGCAACAAGAACGCCCGCCGCCCCGACGTCCTGGCCGCCCAACGACGCGAACGAACGCCCGCATCCGCAGCGAGAAAGGCATCCGCTGGGGAGGACGCCACCTGCAAGCAGCGGCATGATCAAGGCAGATGGCTCGTTGGCTCGATGGCGGATGCAGTCAACTCGTCGGACGGAAGTGAACGATGGTGACGTCATCGGTCGACCTGATGTCGGGATAGTGGAACCGCAGCCTGTCTTGCAGCTCGGCAAGATCGCGAAACCCGTCGGCGACAGCGTCCGCCTCGGTCAACGCGGCAACTCCCTTGGAAGTGATCTGAGTGACCACACCGGGCAGCACTACCTCGTCATCCAACTCGAACACCATGTTCACGGGGCCCGTCTCCACTGGGTCTCGGAACCGCACCGTGGTCGTCTTCCGCCCAGTGCGTACAGCATCGAGATAGGTGCGATGGAAATGCAGAGACTGCATCGCGGCCGAGCGCAGCGCGCTGTCGGACCCCGCGGACGTCGGCAGATGCATCGTGCTGTCCATCCAGCAGACATTACTCATACACGTCCCCAAGGCATGCAACCCGGTGAACCTTTCCGGTCGCAGCCCTTAGGCGACCACGCCCGCCAGCTTGCGGAGCGACTCGTTCAGCGCGGCGGTGGCGGAGTCCTTGAGCTTTCCCGCCATCAGGGAGACCGCGGCGCCCGAGAACTCCCCGTCGATGCGGACCGTGGTGGCCGCGCCTTCGGGGATCAGGGTGTAGCGGGTCAGGACGGCCACGCCCATCGGCCCCTTGCCGGTGATCGCGATGACCCGCTCCTCCTCCAGCTCGGAGACCGTCCAGAGGATCTCGGCCGGGAAGCCCATCATCTTCATGTTCTCGGCGAAGGTGGATCCTATGGCGAGGGTCTCGGGACCGCCCTTCGGGAAGTTGGTGTGGGTCATGCTCCACTGGCCGTAGGCGTCCCAGTCGGTCAGCTGGGACCAGAGCTTCGCGGCGGACGCCTCGATGCGTGATTCCGCGGTGACTTCAGCCATGCGACCACCCCTTCTCGTCAGGTACGTGCGGCGGAACGTAGTCCCGGCGGACGCAACATTCAAGACTGACGACCTGTCAGATATCGGGGGGCGGGCCGCTGCGCACCGCCTCCGCCGCACGGCCCGTCTCAACAGGCGTCACGCCCGCGTCGCTCCTGACGGGCCCTGTCATGATGTCCGAATGCAAGCGTCGGGGAAGTACGCCGGACTGAGCCTCGCCCTCGTCTCGGCGATCGCGTTCGGCGGTTCGGGTGTGGCGGCGAAGCCGCTGATCGAAGCGGGTCTGGACCCGCTCCACATGGTCTGGCTCAGGGTGGCCGGGGCGGCCCTCGTGCTGTCCCCGCTGGCGTGGCGCCATCGCGATCTCGTACGCCGCAAACCCCTGCTGCTCGCCGGCTTCGGACTCGTCGCCGTGGCCGGGGTCCAGGCCTTCTACTTCGCTTCCCTGTCCCGGATTCCGGTCGGAGTGGCCCTGCTGCTGGAGTATCTGGGCCCGGCGCTGCTGCTCGGATGGATCCGCTTCGTGCAGCGCAAGCCGGTGACCCGGTCCGCCGCGGCCGGCGCCGCCGTGGCCGTCGTGGGACTGGCCTGCGTGGTGCAGATCTGGGCCGGACTGAGTCTCGACCTGCTCGGGGTGCTGCTCGGCCTCGCGGCCGCCTGCTGCCAGGCCTTCTACTTCGTCTTCGCCGACCAGGGCAGCGACGGGGACGACCTGCCCCACCCCATGGGCATGATCGCGTACGGCATGATCATCGGCACCCTCGTGATGACGGCCGTCGCGAGGCCGTGGCAGATGGACTGGCGGGTCCTGGGCGGCGACGCGGCGGTCGGCGACCTGATGGTGCCGGCTCCGGCGCTGCTGGCCTGGGTGGTGCTGATCGCGACGGTCTTCGCGTACCTGACCGGAGTGATCTCCGTACGCCGGCTGTCGCCGCAGGTAGCGGGGGTGGTGGCCTGCCTCGAGGCGGTCGTGGCCACCGTGCTGGCCTGGGTGCTGCTCGGCGAGCACCTCGCGACCTGGCAGATCGTCGGCGGCGCGCTCGTCCTGGGCGGGGCCTTCATCGCACAGACCTCCCGGCCCGCCGGGGCCGGGGCCGGGGTGGGGGCCGGCGTCGCGGAGCCGGTGGCCGCCCTGGACCGCGATCCGAGCAAGGTCTAGGATCCGGATCATGCCGTTGACCGTGCTTCCGCCTCCCGCCGCCTAGCGCGGGCGGTCGCCACCACGTAGCAGAACCCGGCCCGGGCCATGACCCGGGCGGATGCGCGCCGCCCGCGAAGCGATGACCTGCCCTCCTCATCCTTCACGCACGCGCGGAGACCTCTCGTGTCGAATCTTTCGCCCGCCACCGGGCGCAGCCTGCTGTACCTCGTCGTCGCCGGAGCCGCCTGGGGGACCGCCGGTGCGGCCGCCTCGCTGCTCTTCCTCGCCAGTGACCTCGGCCCGATCGCCCTGTCGTTCTGGCGGTGCGCGGGCGGGCTGGCGGTGCTGCTCGCGGTGCTCGCCGTACGCCGCCCCCGGACCGGGGCGGCGGCCGCCCCGCGGCCCTCGGTGGGGTCGCTGATCGGGACCGGGCTCCTGTTCACCCTCTTCCAGTCCGCGTACTTCGCCGCCGTGCGTGAGACCGGCCTCGCCGTCGGCACGGTGGTCACCCTCGGAGCCGGACCGGTGCTCATCGCGCTCGGCGCGCGGTACTGGATGGGGGAGCGGCTCGGCCGGGGCGGCGCCGCCGCCGTCGTCGGGGCGCTGGCCGGTCTGGCCGTGCTCGTCCTCGGCAGCGGCGCGGGCGAGGTCCGGCCGCTCGGTGTCGGCTGGGCGCTGCTGTCCGCCGCCGGGTACGGGGCGATGACCCTGCGGGCCCGGCTGCTCGGGCAGCGGGGGGCCCAGGGGGACCCGCTGGTCACCACCGCGTGGTCGGTCGGCGTGGGCACGGTGTGCCTGTTGCCGCTCGCCGCCGTGGAGGGGCTGCTGCCGCACGCGGCCGAACCGGTGCGGGTGCTGTGGCTGCTCGCGTACATGGCCACCGTGCCGACCGCGCTGGCGTACGCGCTCTACTTCAGCGGCGCCGCCGCCGTGCGCGCCGCGACCGTGTCCGTGATCATGCTGATCGAACCCGTCAGCGCGGCGGCGATCGCCGTCCTGCTGCTCGGGGAGCGGCTGACCTTCGCCGTGGTGCTGGGCACCGTACTGCTGCTGACGGCGGTGGGTGCGCTGATCGCGGCCGAGTCGCGCCGTCCCGCGCAGGAGGCGGAGAACGCGGCCGGGTCGGAGAGCGCGGCCCAGCCCGAGAGGGTGGCCGGGCCCGAGAGGGTGGCCGGGCCCGACACGGCGCGGAAGGCGCCGGAGGCGGTGGCGGCGCCTTAGGGCCCGTCCGCGGGCCGCAGGTGCGGCCCGCCGACCGGGGTCAGAGCGCGGCGATGTAGTCCGGGGTGGCCATGCCCGGGGCCAGGTCGGCGGCCGGGACCGGGGTCCCGTACGCGGGCGCCACCGGCACCACGCCCGACCAGTACGGCAGCCCGAGGTCCTCGGGGTCGTCGTTGGGGCCGCCCGTACGGAGCTTCGCGGACACCTCGTCGAGGTCGAGGCGGATCACGGCCGTGGCCGCGAGCTCCTTGTCGCTGGCGGGCCGGGAGTCGGCGGAGCGACCCGGTACGACGTGGTCGACGAGGGCGTCGAGCGCCATCCGGCGCTCTTGCGGGTCGGTCACCTCGTAGGCGGTGCCGTGCACGACCACGGAGCGGTAGTTGATCGAGTGGTGGAAGGCCGAACGGGCCAGGACCAGGCCGTCCACGTGCGTCACGGTCAGGCAGACCGGCAGGCCCGGGTCGGCCTTGCCGGCCGCGAGGAGCGGGCGGGAGCCGGTGGACCCGTGGACGTACAGGGTCTCGCCGACGCGGGCGAAGAGTGTCGGCAGGACCACCGGGGCGCCGTCGCGGATGAAACCGAGGTGGCAGAGGTAGGCCTGGTCGAGTATCGAGTGCACCGTCTCGCGGTCGTAGCGGGCGCGGTCGCGGGACCGGGTCGGGACGGTGCGGTCGGTGGGCGCGTACCCGGTCGGCAGCTCCCCGGCCGAGTCCGTGGTCGTCTCCGTGGCAGGCGTGGCGCTCATGGTGCGGACTCCGTTGTATTAGTGCATAATGGGCTTTGTGCCAGGAGAATATCTGATCGTTGGGCGTCGCGCATCGGACATCGCGGCCAGTGTCGAAGCGGGCGTCGGTTCGGGCGCGCTCGCGCCGGGAGCGCTGTTGCCGCCGATGCGGGAGCTCGCCACGGTGCTGGGGGTGAACCCCAACACCGTGGCCGCGGCGTACCGCACGCTGCGCGAGCGCGGGGTCATCGAGACCGACGGGCGGCGCGGCAGCCGGGTCCGGGCCCGCCCCGCGACCGCGCCGCGCGACGAGCTGCGCACGGCCGTCCCTGCGGGCGTCCGCGACCTCACCTCGGGCAATCCGGACCTCCGGCTGCTCCCCGCGCTGGACGATGCCCTGGCGGGCGCCGGGCGCCGGTACGCACGCAGCCCCACGCTCTACGGACAGGATCCCGTGGCCCCGGAGCTGGCATCGCTCGCCAGAGCCGACTTCGACGCGGACGGGGTGCCGGCCGGGGCGGTGGCGGTGACCTCGGGGGCACTGGACGGCATCGAGCGGGTCCTGGCCGCCCATCTGAGACCCGGCGACGCGGTGGCGGTCGAGGATCCGGGCTGGGGCAGCGTCCTGGACCTGGTCCCGGCGCTCGGCCTGCGGGTGCTGCCGGTGGCCGTGGACGACGACGGGCCGCTGCCCGGGGCGGTGGCGGGGGCGTTGGCGGCGGGCGCGCGGGCGCTGGTCGTGACGGCCCGCGCGCAGAATCCGACCGGGGCGGCGGTGAGCGCGCGGCGGGCGGCGGAACTGCGGTCGGTGCTGGCCGGGCACCCGCAGGTGCTGGTCATCGACGACGACCACGGGCACGGCATCGTGGAACAGCCGCTGAACGTGCTCGGCGGGGTGACCACCCACTGGGCGCTGATCCGCTCCACGGCGAAGGCGTACGCGCCCGACCTGCGGATCGCCCTGATGACCGGCGACGACGTGACGCTCGACCGGGTGCGGGGGCGGCAGCGGCTGGGCCCGGGCTGGGTGAGCCGGCTGCTGCAGTACACGGTGGTGGAACTGTGGAACGCCGGTGCGGTCGACCGGGCGGCGGTCGCGCGGTCCTACGGGGAGCGGCGCGACGGCCTGGTCGCGGAGCTGGCGGACCGCGGGGTACGGGCGCACGGGCGGAGCGGGATGAACGTGTGGGTGCCCGTCGCCGACGAGACCGCTGTGGTGACGAGGCTGCTGGGTGCGGGCTGGGCGGTGGCCCCGGGGGGCCGGTTCCGGGTCGAGTCGGGGCCGGGCGTGCGGATCACCGTGTCTGGGCTGACCCCGTCGGACCTGGCGGGCCTGGCGGACGCGGTGGCCTCGGCGGTCCGGCCGACGGCCGGGGGCCGCTTCGACTGACACGGACCGGGGCGGCGGCGCGGGAACCCTCCCGCGCCGCCCCGGTCACAGCGCTATCGGCGCCGGGCCTGGGTGAGGGCCGCGCCCGCCAGGACGACGGCCGCGCCCACCGGCGTGTTCCAGTGCAGTTGTTCGCCCAGCAGGAGGACGCCCGCCGTCGTGGCGATGACCGGGATGAAGTAGGTGACCATCTGCGCGGTGGTCGGGCCGATCTCCGCCACGAGTCCGTACTGCATCTGCAGAGCCATGCCCGTGCCCAGGGTGCCCAGCGCGATCACCGACAGGGTCGGCCACAGCGGGAACGAGGTGGGGGCCGAGGTGAACAGCGAGCTGACCGCGGCCAGTTGGACGGTGGCGACCAGGAGCTGGGCTCCGGTGAGGGCGACCGGGGAGCTGGGCGTGGAGGCCAGGGTGCGGCGGACGTAGATCCAGCCGATCGGGTAGCAGAGCGAGGCCAGGAGGGCGAGCGCGGTGCCCTTCGCGTCGACGCCCGAGAAGCCCTGCCAGGCACCGAGGACGGTGAGCACCCCGAGGAAGCCCAGGCCCAGGCCCGCGAAGCGGCGGCGCGTCGGGCGGTCCTCGGAGAGGGCGATCAGCGAGAGGGCCATCCCCCACAGCGGAGACGTGGCGTTGCAGATGCCCGCCAGGCTGGAGGGGATGCTGAGCTCCGCGTACGCGAAGAGGGAGAAGGGGACGGTGTTGAGGAGCAGCGCCGCCACCGCCAGGTGGGCCCAGGTGCGCGGGCCGTGGGGGAGCGGCTCGCGGCGGACCAGGAGGACGGTGAGCAGGGCGAGCGCACCGAAGAAGACCCGGCCGAGGGCGACGTGGAAGGGTGCGTACCCCTCCGTGCCCACTTTGATCAGCAGGAAGCTGAAGCCCCAGACCACGGACAGGACGGCGAACCGGAGGCGCCAGTCCAGGCACCGGGCTGCGCGGGCCTTCAGGGGCTGCGGGGCGGTCGGCGGGAGGGCCGGGGAGGCGTCCGGGGCGAGGGTCGCGGCGAGAACCCGGGCCGGCGTCGCGGTCAGGACCGGGGAGGGGGCGGCGGAGGGGGAGGGTGCAGGGGCGGAGGTGGAGGCGGAGGCGGAGGCGGAGGTGGAGGGTGCGCTCATGACCACCACCCTGGCGCGTTCAACCTCTTAGGACAAGCGAGAGTTGTTGGGGTCGAAGGCGTAGTATCGCTTACATGTTGAACCTGGAGCGTCTGCGGACCCTCGACGCCCTCGCCCGCCACGGTTCCGTGAGCAGCGCGGCCGACGGTCTCCATGTCACCACCTCCGCCGTGTCCCAGCAGATGGCGAAACTGGAGCGGGAGGTCGGCCAGCCGCTGCTGGCCAAGAACGGCCGCGGCGTGCGGCTCACCGACGCCGGACGGCTGCTCGCCGACCACGCCGCCCGGATCATCTCCCAGGTCGAGCTCGCCCAGGCCGACGTCGAGGCCCGGCGCGGCTGCGCGGTCGGCGAACTGCGGATCGGCGCCTTCCCGACCGCCATGCGCGGACTGCTGCCCCCGACGCTGGCCGGCCTGCGCGACGATCATCCCCGACTGCGGCCCCGGGTCCGCGAGCAGGAGCCGGCGGAGAGCATGGCCGCCGTCGTGCGGGGCGACCTCGACCTGGCCCTCGCCATCGACTGGCACAACAAACGGATGCCGGTTCCGGCGGACCTCAACCGGACGCACCTGCTCGACGACTCCGCGGACATCGCGGTGCCGGCCGGCCATCCGCTGGCCGGGCGCGCCGAGGTGTCGCTGGCCGAACTCCGCGACGAGGACTGGATCTCCTGGAACGAGGGGCAGTTCTGCCACGAGTGGCTCGTCCACACCCTGCGCGGAGCCGGCGTCGAGCCCCGCATCGCGCACATCGCCGAGGAGCACCACACCCAACTGGCCTTCGTCGAAGCTGGACTCGGGGTGTGCGTGACCCCTCGGCTCGGCCGTGGACCGGTCCCGGCCGGAGTGCGGCTGCTGGCGGTGAGCGACACCGTACGCCGCCACGTGTACGCGGTCTGGCGGACGGACGCCGACCGGCGGCCGTCGGTCAGGGCCGCCGTAGAGGCCCTGCGTCGGGCGGCCGCGGGGCTCTAGCCGGCTGCCGCGACAGGCCGACAGGATCCCGGAAGAGAGGGCCGGTGCCGTACCGGGCGCGGCGACCCGGTGGACCTCCCGGTCGCGGCACTAGATCTTGCGGAAGTCCCACGACACGATCGACTCCGGGGTCAGACGGATCCAGGCGTGCCGTCCGTCGTGGGGCATCTCCTCGATGCCGAAGTTCTTGACCGGGAAGATGCGCTCCGGCTCCGCCAGTTCCGCGCACGGCTCGCCCGTGCGCGGGGCCTCGCCCACGAAGACGGCGTTCCCGGAGAGTTCGACCCCGCGCAGCTCGTCGTACGCCTCGCCCGCGTCGACGACCACCGAGATCCGGGGGTCCTTGCGCAGATCGGACCAGCGCCGGCTGCGGGTGATCGAGTAGAGCCACATCGAGGTGCCGTCCCATGCGAACCAGAGCGCGCCGACGTGCGGACGGCCGTCGGGGGAGACCGTGGCCACCCGGCACGTGCGCTGGTCGCGAAGGAAGGCGTCCAGCTCCTCTTCGCTCATCATGATGCGGCGGCCCCGCCGCTGCGGCCTGTCCGTGCGCGCCTCGTCCGCGCGCGTTCCGTCCGTGGGCGTTCCGTCCGCGCGCGTTCCCTCCGTGCGCGTTCCGTCCACGACCACCTGGTCTGTGACCGCCCCGTCCGAGCGCGTTCCGTCCCGCTGTTCCTCGTCCATCCGCCCCTCGCCCCTTCACATCTGACTGTGTGTCAGGAATCATGCGTGCTCTTCCGTCGTCACGCCAGGGGGAGCCATGGCCGAACTGGATCCAGCCACCACCGCTTTGCTCACCGTCGAGTGCCAGAGCGGTGTCGTCGGCGAGGAGAGCGCCCTGCCGGAGCTCGCCAAGGAGGCCCGGGACTCCGGAATGCTGGACCGGGTCGCCGCGCTCGTCGAGGCGGCGCGCGGGGCCGGGGTGCAAGTGCTGCACGCCATCGCCGAGAGGCGTCCCGACGGGCTCGCCGCCAACACCAACGCGCGGCTCTTCCGGGCCGCCGGCAGGCTGCCCGTGCGCCAGCTCTCCGGCAGCGCGGCCGTGGAGGTGGCCGCCCCCATCACCGTCGCCGAGCAGGACCTGGTGCTGCGCCGCCTGCACGGGCTCTCCCCGATGGCCGGAACCGACCTGGACGCCCTGCTGCGCAACCTCGGCGTCCGCACGCTCGTCGTCACCGGGGTCTCCTCGAACATCGCGATCCCGAACACCGTCTTCGACGCCGTCAACCTCGGCTACCAGGTGGTCGTCCCCTCCGACGCCATCGCCGGGGTGCCCGCGGCCTGCACCGCCGAGGTGATCCGCAACTCCCTCTCGCTGGTCGCCGCCATCACCACCACCGAGGCGCTCGTCCACCAGTGGGCTCCCGCCCGCTGACCCCCGTAACCTGGGCGGATGCTGTCCGAAGTGATCGCGACCCGTTACGTCACGCCCCTGCGTGAGGGCGGCTCGCTCCCGGGGATCGTCGAGGCCGACGATCTCGGTACCTATGTCATGAAATTCACCGGAGCCGGCCAGGGCCGCAAGACCCTGGTCGCCGAAGTCATCTGCGGCCGCCTGGCCCAGCGGCTGGGGCTGCGCGTCCCCCGCCTGGTGCAGATGCAGCTCGACCCCGTGATCGGGCTCGGCGAGCCCGATCAGGAGGTCCAGGAGCTGCTCAAGGCCAGCGGCGGGCTGAACCTCGGGATGGACTACCTCCCCGGCTCGATCGGCTTCGACCCGCTCGCCTACCGGGTGGACCCGGTCGAGGCGGGGCGCGTCGTCTGGTTCGACGCGCTCATCAACAACGTCGACCGGTCCTGGCGCAATCCGAACATGCTGGTCTGGCACGGCGACGTCTGGCTCATCGACCACGGCGCCACCATGATCTGGCACCACAACTGGCCCACGGCCGAGAGCGCCGCGGCCAAGCCGTACAACGCCTCCGACCACGTGCTGGCCCCGGCCGGCCCGGACGTCGCCGCGGCGGCCGCCGAGCTCGCCCCCCTCGTGACGAGGGAGCTGCTCACCGAGGTCGCGGCCGACGTGCCCGACGAGTGGCTGGTGGACGAGCCCGGTTTCGACTCCACCGACGCGCTGCGCCGCGCCTACGTCGACGTGCTGCTGCCGCGCGCCGCCACGATCCACGAGCGGATCACCATGGAGGCCGAGGTCAAGACCCAGGCGGGCCCTCCCGGCTGGCTCGCCGACCGCCTCGACCCCCGCCCCCGGAAGAACAAGAGCGACAACGAGTGACCAAGCGGGACGTGTTCGAGTACGCACTGGTGCGCGTGGTGCCCAGGATGGAGCGCGGCGAGTGTTTCAACGCCGGCGTGATCGTCTATTGCCGGGCGCATTCCTACGTCGCCGCGCGCACCCACCTCGACGAGGCCAGACTCCTCGCCCTGGACCCGAAGGCCGACGTGGCCGGGATCCGGGCCGCGCTGCGCGGGGTCGAGGGACTGTGCGGCGGGGGCGAGCAGGCAGGACAGGCGGCGGGCGACGACCCGGGCCGACGCTTCCGGTGGCTGATCGCGCCGCGCAGCACGGTGGTGCAGCCCGGCCCGGTGCACACCGGGCTGACGGCCGACCCGCGGGCCGAGGTGGATCGGCTGCTGGACCTGCTGGTCCGCTGAGCGGCCGGCCGGCCGGGGTCCGCCGGCCGGACGGGCCGGCGTGCGGCCGAACCGTCGCACGATCGATCGGCGGCCGTGACAGAAGCCCTGGCACCCGGTGGCGTTGACACCGGGTGCCAGGGCTCCTAGCGTCTCCTCAGCTGAAGCTACTAAGCGGTTGCTCACCCTTGAGGGGCCGCTTTTTCCGAGGGCGAGGAGATCCAGCATGTCCACCACCGAGCAGCGCGTCGCGATCGTGACCGGGGCGGCCCGGGGCATCGGCGCGGCCACCGCCGTACGCCTGGCCGCCGAAGGCCGGGCGGTCGCCGTACTCGACCTGGACGAGGCGGCCTGCAAGGACACCGTGGAGGCGATCACGGCGGCCGGCGGCAAGGCCGTCGCGATCGGCTGCGACGTCTCCGACAGCGCGCAGGTGGAGGCGGCCGTCGAGCGGGTGGCGAGCCTGCTCGGCGCCCCGACCATCCTGGTCAACAATGCGGGTGTGCTGCGGGACAACCTGCTCTTCAAGATGAGCGAGACGGACTGGGACACCGTCATGAACGTGCACCTGCGCGGCGCGTTCCTGATGTCGAAGGCCTGCCAGAAGCACATGGTGGACGCCAAGTTCGGCCGGATCGTGAGCCTCTCCAGCAGCTCGGCGCTCGGCAACCGGGGCCAGGCCAACTACTCGGCCGCCAAGGCCGGTCTGCAGGGCTTCACCAAGACCCTGGCCATCGAGCTCGGCAAGTTCGGCATCACCGCGAACGCCGTCGCCCCCGGCTTCATCGTGACCGAGATGACCGCGCACACGGCCGCCCGCGTCGGCATGGACTTCGAGGACTTCCAGGCCGCGGCCGCCACCCAGATCCCGGTGCAGCGCGTCGGGCGTCCGGACGACGTGGCCAACGCCATCGCCTTCTTCACGGGCGAGGCCGCCGGCTTCGTCTCGGGCCAGGTCATGTACGTGGCCGGCGGCCCGCTCAGCTGACGAGAGGCAGGGTGCACGACATGACGCACGCAGCAGCGGACAGCGGCAAGGTGGCGCTGATCACCGGGGCGAGCCGGGGCATCGGCTACGGCATCGCCGAGGCGCTGGTGGCGCGGGGCGACCGGCTCTGCATCACCGGGCGCAACGAGGAGGCCCTCAAGGAGGCCGTGGAGCGGCTCGGCGCGGACCGCGTCATCGGGGTCGCGGGGAAGGCGCACGACGAGGCCCACCAGGCCGTCGCGGTGGAGCGCACGATGGAGGCCTTCGGCCGCGTCGACTTCCTGATCAACAACGCGGGGACCAATCCGGTCTTCGGGCCGATCGCGGACCTCGACCTCGGAGTGGCACGGAAGGTCTTCGAGACCAACGTGATCTCGGCGCTCGGCTTCGCCCAGCGCACCTGGCACGCCTGGCAGAAGGAGAACGGCGGGGCGATCGTGAACATCGCCTCGATCGCCGGCGTCTCCGCCTCGCCCTTCATCGGGGCGTACGGGATGAGCAAGGCCGCCATGGTCAACCTGACCCTCCAGCTGGCCCACGAGATGGCTCCGGGGGTGCGGGTCAACGCGATCGCGCCCGCGGTCGTGAGGACTCAGTTCGCGCAGGCGCTCTACGAGGGCCGGGAACAGGAGGCCGCGGCGGCCTATCCGCTGGGCCGGCTCGGGGTCCCGGAGGACATCGGAGGGGCCGCGGCGTTTCTCACCTCTGCACAAGCGGAATGGATCACAGGGCAAACTCTCGTGGTCGATGGGGGAATGTTCCTCAATGCCGGAGTGCATTGACCGATAGTCGGACGCATTTGCCTTCCATTGGGGGGCAAATGCGTACCGAATACGCCCTTAATCGGTCAAGTGCCGCACGAAACCTATCCATTGGATTGGTGACGCACTGCGGTAGGGTCTGCCGCACCCCTGGCTGATCGAGGAGCGTGCACGTGTTCAACCGGACCAGATGCCTGCAGATCTCTGCGGCCCTTGCGTCCATATCCCTGCTCTCCGGATGCGGTCTGTTTTCGGACAAGGGCAGTGACGGCGCGCAGCGGATTGTCGTGGGAACGACGAGCGCACCCACCACCCTCGATCCGGCGGCGGCCTGGGACGGTTCCTGGGAGCTGTACCGGAACGTCTATCAGACGCTGCTGGCGTTCCCCACGGGTGCGACCAAGCCCCAGCCGGACGCCGCCCAGAGCTGCGAGTTCACGGACTCCGCGAACGAGTCCTACCGCTGCGTCCTGAAGAAGGGCCTGAAGTTCTCCAACGGCGAGCCGCTCGACGCCAAGGCCGTCAAGCACTCCCTCGACCGGATCAGGAAGATCGACGCCCCGTCCGGCCCCAAGGCGCTCTTCGGCAGCCTGGACAAGATCGAGACGCCGGACGCGCTGACGGTCGTCTTCAACCTGAACACTCCGGACGCCACCTTCCCGTTCGTCCTCGGCTCGCCGGCCGCCTCGCTGGTCGCGCCGAAGGACTACCCGGGCGACAAGCTGCGGGAGGACGGCAAGGTCACGGGCTCCGGCCCGTACACCCTGGAGTCCTACAAGGAAGCCGGAGAGGCGGTCCTGAACCGCAACGACGGCTACACCGGCTTCGCCAACCGCCGCAACGACGGCGTGACCATCCGCTACTTCGCGGACTCCAAGTCGATGATCGCGGCGCTCAAGTCCAAGAGCATCGACGCGACCTACCGAGGCCTGTCCGCCACGGAGATCAAGGACCTGCAGACCCCCGAGTCTCACAACGCGGGCGTCCAGGTCGTGGAGAACTTCGGCGCGGAGATCCGCTACCTGGTCTTCAACCCCAAGGACCCGCAGGTGGCCAAGCCCGCGGTGCGCCAGGCGATCGCCCAGATCGTCGACCGCGGCGCGCTGGTCTCCAAGGTGTACCAGGGCACCGCCGAGCCGCTGTACTCGATGGTCCCCAAGGGCGTCGTCGGCCACAAGACGCCCTTCTACGACATGTACGGCCAGGTGGACGTCGCCAAGGCCAAGAAGATCCTCAGGGACGCCGGGATCACCCAGTCGGTGGATCTGACCTTCTGGTACACCACCGACCGCTACGGCGCCTCCACCGCGGACGAGTTCACCGAGCTCAAGCGCCAGCTGGAGGAGAGCGGCCTCTTCAAGATCACCCTGCGCGGCCAGCCCTGGAAGGCCTTCCAGGAGGGCTACAAGAAGGGCGAGTACCCGGTCTTCGGCCGGGGCTGGTTCCCCGACTTCCCGGACCCGGACAACTTCATCGCCCCGTTCGTCGGCAAGGACAACGCGGTCGGCACCCCGTACGAGGCCACCGAGATCCTGACCGACCTGCTGCCCAAGTCCCGCCGCGAGAGCGACCGGTCGGCGGGTGTCCACGAGTTCGAGCAGGCCCAGCAGATCTTCGCCCAGGACGTCCGGCTCCTGCCGCTGTGGCAGGGCAAGCTGTACGTGGCCGCGCGCGACGACATCGGCGGCGCCGAGCGGGCGCTCGACCCGCAGACCGTGATGCAGGTCTGGGAGCTGTACCGCAAGGCCAGCTGGTAGCCGCCCCGGCGGTGCGGGCGGACACGGCCGGATGCGGCGTTGTCAGTGGCCCCCGGTAGGTTCTGAACAGTCGCGCGAAGCACTTGCGCGAGATCGCGGAACTTGTACCGGAGGTTGTCGCCGTGACCCAGATGCTGCCCGAGTCCTGGCTCCCCGTCCTCGGCGGGGAGCTGGACCAGCCCTACTTCAAAGAGCTCACCGAGTTCGTCGAGAAGGAGCGGGCGAACGGGCCGGTCTACCCGCCCCGCGAACAGGTCTTCGCGGCCCTGGAGGCCACGCCCTTCGACCAGGTGAAGGTCCTGGTCCTGGGCCAGGACCCCTACCACGGCGCCGGCCAGGGCCACGGCCTCTGCTTCTCCGTCCGGCCCGGGGTGAAGACCCCGCCCTCGCTGCGCAACATCTACAAGGAGATGCACGCGGAGCTCGGCATCCCCGTCCCGGACAACGGCTACCTGATGCCGTGGGCCGAGCAGGGCGTCCTGCTGCTCAACGCGGTGCTCACCGTCCGTGAGGCCGAGCCCAACTCGCACAAGGCCAAGGGCTGGGAGAAGTTCACCGACGCGGTGATCCGCGCGGTGGCCGAGCGCCCCGACCCCGCCGTGTTCGTCCTGTGGGGGGCGTACGCGCAGAAGAAGCTCCCGCTGATCGACGAGGAGCGGCACGCGGTCGTCAAGGGCGCCCACCCCTCGCCGCTGTCGGCCAAGAAGTTCTTCGGCTCCCG
This sequence comes from Streptomyces sp. NPDC006544, assembly GCF_040611715.1. Lineage (NCBI taxonomy): Bacteria > Bacillati > Actinomycetota > Actinomycetes > Kitasatosporales > Streptomycetaceae > Streptomyces > Streptomyces sp. NPDC006544. The sequence goes on from NZ_JBEXOV010000063.1 coordinate 35,623, forward strand.
CCCCTTCACGCAGATCAACGAGGCCGTCGCAGCCCAGGGCCATGAGCCGATCGACTGGCGGATCCCGGACCTGGGCTGATGCGCGACCGCGCCTAGGCGTCATTGCCCGCGCCTGCGGCTAGCGTCTTGACGATCAGACCGGAGCAGGTCTGGCAGAGCAAGCCGGAGGCCGCGTTGACGGAGCAGCAGGACGCGGCGGAGGACGCCGTCATGACCAGGATCGGCCAGGCGGTCATCCTGCTCCACGTCGGCGACCGCGAGGAGGCCCGCAACCGGCTCGGCGAGATCTGGTCCGAGATCGGTGAGCGGGGGGACTCCCTGCACCGCTGCACGCTCGCGCACTACATGGCCGACGCCCAGGACGACCCGGCCGAGGAGCTGGCCTGGGACCTGAAGGCCCTGACCGCGGCCGACGGTCCCGTGCCACCCGCGGCCGTCCGGGTCTTCTATCCGTCGCTGCACCTGAGCCTGGCCGCCGACTACGTGAAGCTACGGCGCCCCGAGGCGGCCCGGATCCACCTGGCGCGGGCCCGCGCCGCCACAGGAGCACTGGGCGACGACGGGTACGGGAACGGCGTACGGGCCGCCATCGCCCGGCTGGAGCGGCGGCTCGAGGCGGAGCCGGGCGAAGGGCCCCGGCCGTTCCCGGAGCAGAGCCCGTAGCCGGACCCCCGGCCTCCAGCTCCGGCTTCCAGCTCCAGCCCCTGGCTCCGGCCCCCGTCCAGCCCCGCCCCCGGAGCGCCTCAGCCGCCGTGGACGCCCGCGCAGATACGGGCCTCCGGGCTGTCCGGATGCCAGCGCCCGTGCCGGCGGCCCAGCGCGCAGACGTCGGCCGGCCGCACGGGTAGCTCCCGCACCACCTCGCGCGGCACCTGCGCCTCGCCCTGTCGGGGCCGGCGGGGCCGGTGACCGCCGGGACGGCCGTCGCCGTCGCCGGGCCCCGTGCGGCCCGCGTGCTCGCCCGGCTTCCTCGGCTCCGGGATGTCGGGGACGGGAAGCGCTGGCCGCGGACCCCCCGTGGCCGTACGCCGCGCGGCCGCCCGCTCGTCCGCGGCCGGGTCGCCGTCCCGCGGGGCGGACCGCCGTCCGGACGGCGCGGCCGCCGGCCGGGCCGGCTGCCCCGGCACGGCCTCCAGCGCCTCCAGGGCGGGAGCCCGGACGACCACCGGCGCGGCCCCGGGCCCGCCTCGCGGCGCGTGCCGGGGCGCCGCCCCGGGGGTGCCGGGAGCGGCCGCCGGCTGCACGGAGGGCGGGGTCACGTTCACACATCCGGAGACGGCCGAAACGGCACAGGCGACTCCGAGCAGCAGTTTTGTCGTGGTTCGGGTTGGATGCACCCGCGCAACTCTGCTGTGTGAGGACCCCGTTGCGAAAACCCGGAGCCGATATTCACCCCGCACGGGTGACGGTTACCCGCTCCTGGACGCCGTGGGCGTCCGCCCGTCGACCGGTTCTACTCGCCCGTTGCGCCGTCGAGGTGCTCGCGCAGCAGGTCCGCGTGGCCGTTGTGGCGCGCGTACTCCTCGATCATGTGGGTGTAGACCCAGCGCAGGCTGAACACCTCGCCCCGGCGGTGGCTTTCGGCCGAAGAAGTGAGGTCCAGCGAGCGGCCGGCCACGGCCTGCCGGGCCCGCTCGGCCTCGGTCCGCCAGGCCTGCTCGGCCTCGGTCCAGGTGTCCTCGCCGGTGATGTGGAAGTCACCGTCCGGGTCGTCGGCCGTGCAGAACAGCTCGGGCAGCTCCTCGCCCAGCATGATCTCCCGGAACCAGTACCGCTCGACCTCGGCCATGTGCCGCACCAGCCCCAGCAGGCTGAGTTCGGAAGGCAGCAGAGGAGTCGAGCGCAGCTGCTCGTCCGAAAGCCCCTCGCACTTCCAGGCCAGGGTGGAGCGGTGGTAATCGAGCCAGCCGTCGAGCATCTCGCGTTCGCCGGCCGTGGTGGCGGGTTCGGTGCGGTGGGAACCGTCGTTGAGGATCATGGCCTCCATCCTGGTCGAACCCGTCCGAGGTCACCACCGATTAGGCTGCCTGCATTCCACGAGGAACGAACCTGGAGGCTCCCGGTGAAGGTCGGCTGTATCGGACTCGGCGACATCGCTCAGAAGGCGTACCTGCCCGTCCTCACCACGCGCCCAGGGCTCGAACTGCACCTGCAGACCCGCACCCCGGCCACCCTCGAGCGGGTCGGCGCCCGCCACCACGTCCCGGCCGATCACCTGCACACCGACCTCGACTCCCTGCTCGCGCAGAAGCTCGACGCGGCCTTCGTGCACGCCCCGACCGCCGCTCACCCCGAGATCGTGGAACGGCTGCTGGAGGCGGGCGTCCCGACGTACGTGGACAAGCCGATCGCCTACGAGCTCGCGGACTCGCGGCGCCTGGTCGAACTGGCCGAGGAACGCGGGGTCTCGCTCGCCGTCGGCTTCAACCGCCGCCACGCGCCCGGCTACGCGCAGTGCGCCGACCACCCGCGCGAGCTGATCGTCATGCAGAAGAACCGGGTGGGACTGCCCGAGGACGTACGGACCTTCGTCCTCGACGACTTCATCCACGTCGTCGACACCCTGCGCTTCCTGCTGCCCGGCGAGGCCGACGGGATCGACGTACGGGCAGTCGTACGCGAGGGACTGATGAGCCAGGTGGTGCTCCAGATGTCGGGCGCCGGTTTCACCGCGCTCGGCATCATGAACCGGCTCTCCGGCTCGACGGAGGAGGTCCTGGAGGTCTCCGGGCAGGACACCAAGCGCCAGGTGGTCAACCTCGCGGAGATCATCGACCACAAGGGCCAGCCGACGGTCCGGCGCCGCGGGGACTGGGTGCCGGTCGCCCGCCAGCGCGGCATCGAACAGGTGGTGGACGCCTTCCTGGAGGCCGTGGAAGCGGGCCGGACCCTCAGCGCGCGCGACGCGCTGCGCACCCACGAACTGTGCGAGCGCGTGGTGGAAGCCGCCCTGGAGCAGGCTTCCTGAGCGACCCCGCCCCTCCCGGCGGGCCCCGGCGTTGCCGGCTCGCCGGCCGGTCGCGCCAGGCACCCCGGGGCCGTCCACGCACTAGTTTCCGGGAGGCTCGCCGGACCGTTTTCCGAGCGGCTCGGGGAGCGGTGTGCCGGCCGGTGTGCCGAGCCGTGTGCCGAGCCGTACGGAGCGGGCGCCCGCGGCCGCGCAGTAGGCGGCCAGGGCGGCCAGCGCGGCGCCCACCGGCCAGTCTCCGAAGCGGACGTACGGGGTCGTGCCCCGGGCGAGCGGGACCTCGTACACCCGCGCCTCACGCGCCGAGGTGGACAGCGCCGGACCGATCAGCTCGCCCGACGGGCCGCGGACCTCACTGATGCCCGTGAGGGTGGCGTGGACCATGGGGCGGCCGGTCTCCGCGGCGCGCAGCGCGGACAGCGAGGCGTGCTGGGCCGGGGCCCAGCTGTCCTGGAAGCTGGACGTGGCCGACTGGTCGATCAGCAACGCGGCGCCGTCCAGGGCGAGGTGCCGGCTCATGTCGGGGAACGCGGACTCGAAGCAGACCAGCGGACCGAGCCGGACGTCCGCACGGCCGGGCAGGTCCATCAGGACCTGGGCGCTGCCGGGGACCCGGTTCTCATCGGCGGCCTTGCCCACCGAGGTGGCCCAGCCCAGCAGCGCGCGGGCCGGCACGTATTCGCCGAAGGGCACCAGGCGCATCTTGTCGTAGTGATCACCGGTCGGGCCGGCCGGCCCGACGAGGACCGCCGTTTTGCGGATCCCCGGCCGGTCGGCGGCCCGCGCGTCCACGTTGACCAGCAACGGGGCCCCTACCCGCTCCGACAGGCCGGCGAGCCTGCGGGCCAGGTCCGGGCGGCCCGTAAGGTCCTCCCCGACGCTGCTCTCGCCCCACACCACCAGGTCCGGGTGCTGCCCGGCCAAGCTCCGGGTGAGCTCCTCCCCGACGGCGAACCGCCGCTCCGCGGCGTCCGGTCCGTCCGGGACCGGCCCCGGCTGTACGACGGCCACGCGCAGCCCGCCCGAGATCTCCGGGCGGGGCGCCCACGCCCACATGACCCCGGCCAGCACCGCGCACCCCGTCGCCCCGGCCACCGCGGGAGCGCGCGCCCCCGGTACCGCGATCAGCAGGGCCACCGCACAGTTCACCGCCACCACGGCCAGGCCGACCAGCCAGACCCCGCCCACCGAAGCCAGCCGCAGCGCCGGCGCCACCTGCCACTGGCTGGCCCCCAGGAGCCCCCACGGCCCGCCCAGCCCCTGCCAGGACCGCGCCAGCTCCGACAGGAGCCAGGCCGACGGTACGAGGACGAGCGCCGCGGCCGCCCGGGCTCCGCTCGGGGTCCCGCCGAGCAACTCCCGCACCATCAGGGCGAAGGGGATCCAGAGCACCCCCAACAGCGCGGCCAGGACGAGCAGGAACACGTGCAGGCTGGGGAACAGCCAGTGGTGGACCGCGACGACGAACCCGGCGCCCCCGAGCCAGCCCTCCAGGGCGGCCCGCCGGCCGGTGGGGGCGGACCTCAGCAGCAGCATCCAGGGCACGAGGGCGACGTAGGCGAACCACCAGAGCGCGGGAGCGGGGAAGGCGAGGCAGGGCAGCGCTCCGGCGGCGACGGCCGCCGCCGCGCGCCGCCACGCCACCCGCTTCGGGACCGTCGGCATCATGGGGCCTCCGCTTCCAGTGTGGAACAGCCCTGCGGATCATGCCCGTGGGTCAGAAGGACATGTGCCGCCACTTCTCGTGGACGGTGACTCCGGAGAGCCGCCAGCCGGAGCGGGCGGTGCGCACGAGGGCGAAGGCGTAGCGGCCCGCGGCGACGAAGTTGGGCGCGGTGACCGTGCCGTCGGACTCCTCGCCCTCCAGTCGCATCGGATTGAGGAAGTCCGCCCGCACCTGCGCCGTGTCACCGGGCGAGCCGCCCAGGTCCGCCACCCGGATCAGCCGGTTGACGATGAGGTGCTGGCGCACCGGGAACAGCTTCATCGTCTCCGCGAGCCAGTCCGCGACCTCCCCGGCCGGCCCCTCGACCCCGCCCGCCGAGCTGTAGTCGGCCCGCCCGCCCGGGGCGAACAGGGCGCGGTACCCGTCCCAGTCGCCGTCGTCCACGGCCACCGCGTACCCCGTGACCACCTCGTCGATCGCCAGCCGGTCCATCACGGCCGCAAGGTCCACACGCTGCGTCATCGGGTCAGTGTGAGGGCGCGGCGCGCGGAGGCCAAGGGGCGTGCGGGGCCGGGATCTTCGGACGTCCGGTCAGCGACGTGCATGCGCCTCCCGGGGCCGGACCACGACCAGGAACGCATCGCTGGCGAGGTCCATCACCACCTCGGCCGCAACCCCCTCGCGCAGCCGCTGCGCCGCGTACTCCTCGGCAGGCCAGCTTCCCCTCGGACTTCCGGCCGGAAACCGCTCCAACACCACTCGACCCATGGGACACCCCCGTAGCTCGTCTTCAGGTCGTTTCCGTTCTCTTGCACAACGACGCGCGGGCCGCTCGGGAACGTTCCCGAACGGCCCGCGATTCACGCGAAGCAGTGAGCGGGCGGGCTGCCCGCCGTTCCCGGCCGGTAGCCGCGACACGGACCGGGACCGCGGTTCTCCGAGCGCGCCGCGCCCCGCTCCCACCGGGTCGCGGGGGCGTCTCCGGAGCCTGCTCACAGACCGCGGGTTTCGGTTCTAATCGGGCAGATCTGACGGACCCGTCATTTCCGACTTTGTAATCACATTGCTTGTCGTTTACCGTTGGCGAAGCGCGGGAACGACCGTGCTTGTATCTGCGGGAGGTGATCAGCGTGCCTGGTGGAAGTAGTCCCAGGGCATACACGCCACCCATCTCGCTCGACGTACTGCGGTAGCGGCCTCGCGCCACGGCAGGATGCCTCGGCGGCGCGTCGGTGGATCGACGCGAGCCCTGTCCGCCGGGCCTCCGCGCCTGATCTGACCGTTTTCGTGGCGGCTGCGCCCTCTCATGCCAACCGGCTCCGCGGTGGCGTGCCCAGGCATGCCCGCCGGTGACCGCTCCGCTCTTGATGCCTGATGCCTGATGCCTGATGCCTGGCGTGAGGCCCATGCGTCGCCGGCTGTCCCAGCGAACACATTCACCACACCTTTACCGCCGAAGCACGCCCGGAATCCGCAGAGCGGCGACGGACGCGTGCCCACGGCGTGCCTTGACAGGAGGAATTCCATGACCAGCACGACCCCGATGAACCACGACAACGCGGCGGCGCCAGTCGAGACGGTGGAACAGCACGTCCAGAACGCCCAGAAGGTGGAGCTGCTCCGGGAGATCAACAAGGAGCTCCGCGGGCTGAACAAGGAAATGGAAGACATCCGGGTGATCACCGAAGACCAGTTGGAGGTCACGGTGGAGACCCGGAAAGTGAGCGCCTGGACGGCGATCGCGGTGGTCCCCGGAGCTCTCGCGTCGCTCTACGGCTCCAATTTCGAGCACATGCCCGAGCTCCAGTTCAAGTACGGCTGGCCCATCTTCCTCGCCGCCCTGGCGTCCTGCTCGCTGGCCACCTACTTCGCGGTCAAGCGCAAGGGCTGGCTCTGAAGCCGTCACCGAGCAAAGGAAAGGAGATTCGCATGTCGGACCACTCCACCCGCCCCGCCGTGACCGGGCCCACCGCGAAGGACCTCGACGCGTGCTCGGTCGAGGAACTGCGCACCTTTCTCCTCGGAGTCCGCCAGTACCAGAAGGAACTGGTCCTGCTCCACCAGAAGTCGGTCCACCTCTACCACGGGACGAAGACGGCCCGGAAGGTGAGCTCGTGGCTCGTGGTCTTCCTGCTTCCCACGGTGCTGGGCGGCATCTACTCCGCGAACTTCTACCAGCCGGAAACCGGATTCGTATGGGCCTGGCCGGCTTTCCTCGCCCTGGTACTGGCTTCGGGCGTCGCGATGTTCACCCACCTGCGGCGCAGGCGCTGTCTGTAGCGTCGCGGGCGGGCCCGTTCGCTGCCCGGTAGAACGGGGAACGCTGAGCCCGCCGGTGGCACGAGGCAGTGCTACCGGCGGGCTCAGCGTTCCCCGTGGACGCGGAGCGGAGTCTCAGGGGGAGGCCGACTCCCCGGCGTGGGGGCTCAGCACGCCCGCGCCGATCAGGGCGAACAGCAGGATGCCCAGCAGGATCCGGTAGATCACGAAGGGCATGAAGCTCCGGCTGGAGATGAACTTCATGAACGAGTTCAAGTCGAGGTTCTGAGCGGCTCTGACCTGCTGTTTCCACCACTCACAAGATTGAATGGGCGAGCAGTGGGAGATGGCACTTTCCAGTGCTCTCCCTCGCCAGCCGCGAAGCGCAGCGGCGATCTCCTGCTCCATGGTCAGGGGAACGTGCGAGTAGAGACCTTCCACGTCGGCGACCTCGTGGCCCATGCGGGTCTCCACGGCTATGCGACTGTGTCGATCTTCGTCCAGCCACTCCTTGCCGCCGTGACGAAGCAGGTACAGCCGCTTCCCGGCGTAGGCGGACGCAGGGACCTCCGGAAGGGGACGGCGAGAGGTGACCAGCTGGGGTTGACCCAGGCGAACCCTCTCGAATTCCCCGGAGGCCGGTCGACCGCGCGAGACCGGCTGCCAGTAGGAGTAGCTGAAGTTTGCGTTGGCCAGCAGCCCGCCGCCGATGGCCGGAAACAGGTACTCGTGGTCATGGGAGGCGAAGAGCGCCGTGAGCCTTTTCCATCTTCAGCCTGAGCTGGCCAGATGCAGGGTGAGGACAGCCTGAACAACGCTCGTGATGCGGGTGTCGAGCAGCGGGGCTTGCGGACAAGCCGCCATGACTTGAGGGTGGCGACGGCCTGCTCGACCAGGGCCCGGATTGAGGTTCCCCCGAGATGCGGGGTGTCGTGACAGAGGGTCAGATGGGACTCATGAGAGGAACATCGACCATGGCTGCCCCCAGGAAATACTCGCT
>NZ_JBEXOV010000064.1:0-42816 GCF_040611715.1 Streptomyces sp. NPDC006544
ACGACCGGGTCAAGATCCCAAGCCCCAGCCGCTCCAGACGCGACACCAACACGAACGGCTCAACGCCCACCCCGCCCCAAAAGCAACGGCATTGGAAGGCATGACCTGGGGGGTGGTGTCGCCGGGTCCGTAAGGTGAACTCGGCGTCGAGAGCCGCACCGTGGACTTCACCGACCTCTCGCCCTCGTCGAGAACCGCAGACGACGATTCGCATGTTCGGTCAGCCGTCCGCAGTCTTTGAGGACTCAGGCCGACCGATTGCCGACGTCTCCGACGCACCGTCAGGGCAGTGCAGCAGCCCGGTGTCCGGGACGCGGAGCGGGACGGCCCCGCATCCGTCCGTTCGCCGTGCCGGTACTGCCGCCTGCCCGAGTGCCGCGCAGCCCCGTCGGCACCAGGCTCAACGCCCGGGTGCGGTCGTCGTGCTGGAACGTACGACGAGGCGCGGTTCGACCGAGCGCGGCTCGGGGACGGCGTCCGGGGCGTCGATCTGGCGGAGCAGATGGGTCACCGCGAGGGCGCCCATGTGCTGGAACGGCTGGGCGATGGTGGTGAGGGAGGGCGAGCAGTACTCGGCGAGCTCGATGTCGTCGAATCCGACGACCGAGATGTCGTCCGGTACGCGCCGCCCCACCTCGTGCAGGGCCCTGATCACCCCGAAGGCCATCTCGTCGCTCGCGACGAAGATGGCGGTGACGTCCGGGATCCGTGCGAGCACCAGGCCGTTGCGGTAGCCCGAGGCGGGTGACCAGTCCCCTTCCAGCGGTGGCGGCACGGCACGGCCCGCGCTTTCGAGGGCGGATTGCCAGCCGTCGCGGCGGTGGGCTGATTCCAGCCACTCAGCGGGGCCGGTGATGTGCCACACCGTCTCGTGTCCGAGGTCCAGCAGGTGCTGGGTGGCGATGCGGGCGGCCTGGACCTGGTCGATGGCGAGGACCTCGGTCGCGTCGGTGCGCGAGCCGTCGATCGTGACGGTGGGCGTGGTGAGGGTGAGCTGCTCGATCCTCCGGCTGGTGTGGATGAGGGGCACCGAGAGGATGATCCCCTCGACGTCCTGGTCGGCGAGCCGGGAGAGCGCGTTCTCGATGGCGGAGGTGTCCAGCGAGGCGGTGGTGGCGGCGCTGACGGCGTAGCCGGCCTCATGGGCGGCCTTCTCGATGCCGGAGGTGACGGCGGCCCTGGAGTAGAAGCTCGTCTGGAGGGTCACGACGCCGATGGTCCGGCTCCGGCCCGACGAGAGCATCCGGGCCGCGTTGTTGCGGCGGTAGCCGAGCTGGTCGACCGCGGCCAGGACCTTCGCGCGCGTCTTCTCCTGCACGTTGGGGTGCCCGGCGAGCGCACGCGAGACGGTCTGCGCGGACACGCCGGCGACCCGGGCGACATCGACCATGCCCGGGGAGCGCGCTCCGCTCTTGGTGTCGCCGCTCTTCCCCATGGGATCCCTTTCTCCTGTCCGACCTGGCCAATGATATCGCTCACATGGCTGCTCACGTGCAGTTTTACCGGTCAGGACATCAAGCGCGACCAACTATTGGCATCGATAACATTCTCTGCCATAGTTTCGGCCATCAGCACACCGGGCGGACGACAGCGCCGGTATGCCCCGCCGGACAGGCGGCCCCCGTGCAGGACGTCTCCGGTGCCTGCCGCGGCCCTCAGGAGGAGCTGTGAAGCGTAGTTTCATCCGTTTTGCCGGAGTGGCAGGTGCTCTCACCCTCGCCCTCGCGGCCACCGGCTGCTCGGGATCGGGCTCCGGCACCGGATCGGCCTCCGGAAAGGCATCGATAACATTCTGGGGATGGGCACCCGGCTACGAGGACGCCGTCAACGCCTTCAACGCCGGCCACCCGGACATCAAGGTCACGTACCAGACGGTGCAGCCCGGGGCGAAGGGCGGCTACCAGAAGATGCTGAACGCCGTGAAGGCGGGCAACGCGCCCTGTCTGGCCCAGGTGGGGTACGAGACGATGCCCAGCTTCGCCGCCCAGGGCGCCCTCCAGGACGTGTCGAAGCACGCCGGCTCCGCCAAGCAGGAGTACCAGGGCGCCGCCTGGAAATCGGTGAGTCTCGGCAAGGCCGTCTACGGGGCTCCGGTGGACACCGGCCCCATGGCCCTCTTCTACAACAAGAAGCTGTTCGACTCGCTCGGCCTGAAGCCCCCGGCCACCTGGGCCGAGTACCGCGCCGCGGGGGAGAAGATCCACGCCTCCGACCCGAAGCGGTTCATCTCCTCGCCCTACCTCGACTACGACTACGCCGGGCTCGCCTGGCAGGCGGGGGCCGACTGGTTCGACGTCGACAAGGACGCCTGGAAGGTCGACATGGCCTCCGCGGAGAACGGACAGGTCGCGGACTACTGGCAGGGCCTCGCGAACGACGGCCTGATCAGCAGCGCCCCCATGTACGACCAGGCGTGGTACACGGGGCTGGGCAACGGCGACATCGCCACGGTCGTCGGGGCGGTGTGGCAGGCGGGAGTCATCAAGGGCGGCGCCAAGGACGGGGACGGGCAGTGGGCCGTCGCCCCCATGCCGCAGTGGCAGGAGGGCGACAAGAAGGTCGGCAACGCCGGCGGATCGGCGACGGCCGTGCTCAAGGGCTGCGAGAACACCGCGGCCGCGTGGGAGTTCGCCCACTGGCTGGGAACCGACGAACAGGCGGTCGGCACGTTGGTCGAGAAGGCTTCGATCTATCCCGCCGCGAACGATCTGCTCCACCTGCCGCAGCTGAAAGCCGACCCCTACTTCGGCGGGCAGCAGATCTACGAGGTCTTCGCCGCGGCCACGCAGGACGTCGACCCCGAGTGGACCTGGGGCCCGCTGATGACCTCCACGGTCGCGGATCTCAATGACGGTCTCGGCAAGGCGTGGACCGGGAAGGGCACCATCGCGCAGGCGCTGAGCCACACCCAGGACTCCACCATGGCCGAAATGCGCAAGCAGGGCCTCGCGGTCGCCCCGTAACGCTGTCGCCGGGGCGGGGGCGTGACAGGAATCCCTCCCACCCCCGCCCCGTCATCAGCACGTACAAGCAGCCGCCCCGCCGTTGACTCGCCGGCCGGCGGGGGCGAACCACAGTGAGGACCCCGTTCGTGACCCAAGCCTCCCCTTCGGTGCGCGCGACCGGACGGCGCCCGGCGGCCGCCGCTCCGTCCCGGCCCGCACGCGGAGCCCTCTCCGGGCGCCCGCGACGTCTGGGCCCCTGGCTCTTCTGCGCCCCGTTCGTCGCCCTGTTCGTGGCCATGTACATCGCACCGATCCTGTACGCGGCCTACAACAGTCTTTTCACCGTCCGCCGGTCGGGGCTGGGCCTGACCGCCCCGACGGAGGTCTTCGCCCCTCTGGACAACTACGTGCGCGCCGTGCACGACGGCTCGTTCACCGCCTCGCTCGGCCGCGTGGCCCTGTTCGGCGTCGTGCAGGTGCCGCTCATGCTGGCAGCGGCCCTGGCGCTGGCCCTGCTCATCGACTCCAAGTCGGCGCGGGGCCGGGGCTTCTTCCGCCTGACGAGCTTCATCCCCTACGCGATCCCCGGCGTCAGCGCCGCGCTCGTGTGGTCGTTCATGTACTCCTCGACGTCCAGCCCGATCAACCGGCTGCTCGAACCGCTCGCCGTCACCGTTCCGTTCCTCGACGACGGCATCGTGCTGTGGTCGGTGGCCAACATCGTCACCTGGAGCTGGGTCGGCTACAACATGATCATCATCTACGCGGCCCTGCAGTCCATCCCCGCCGAGGTCCTCGAAGCCGCCCGCATGGACGGAGCCTCCGCCCTGCGGATCGCCTGGAGCATCAAGATCCCCTCGGTACGGGGCGCGCTGGTGCTCACCACCGTGTTCTCGATCATCGGATCGGCCCAGCTGTTCAACGAGCCGACCGTCCTGCAGCCGGTCTCCGGCGGTTCGATCTCCTCCGCCTTCACCCCTCTGATGTCGGCACAGAGCGCGGTCGCGGCAGGCAACTACCCGTACGCGGCAGCCCAGTCGGTCCTGCTCGCGGTCGCCGTGGGCCTCGTGTCGCTCATCTTCTTCAAGCTGACCCGCCGAGGAGACCAGGCATGACCACGGTGATCCCCGCCCACGCCCCCGCCCACGCGCCCGTGCCCGCCCGCGCGCCCGTGCCCGCCCGGATCGGACCCCGCCGCGAGCCGCGCCCCGCCGGCCGCGTCACCGTACTCGCCCTGCTGGGCCTGTCCGCGTTCTACTTCCTCTTCCCGCTGTGGTGGCTGCTGGTGTCGGCGACCAAACCCTTCGGGGAGCAGTTCAGCGGCAGCGGCCTGTGGTTCGACGGCTTCGGCCTGTTCGACAACATCGCCCGGCTCAGCAGCCAGGACGACGGCATCTTCTGGCGCTGGATGCTCAACAGCGTTCTGTACTGCGGCATCGGCGCGCTCGTGGGCACCGTCCTGTCCGCCCTGACCGGCTACGCCCTGGCCAAGTACGACTTCCCCGGCCGCGGGATGCTGTTCTCGCTGGTCCTGGCAGCCGTCCTCGTGCCCAAGGTGCTGTTCACACTGCCGCTGTACCTGATGTTCTCGGGTGTTCACCTGATCGACAATCCCCTGGCGGTCCTGCTGCCGAGCGTCGTCAGCCCCTTCGGTGTCTACCTCGCGCGTGTCTTCGCCGAGCAGAGCGTGCCCGACGAGGTCCTCGAAGCCGGCCGCCTCGACGGCGCGGGTGAGTTCCGCATCTTCCGCACGATCGGGGTACGGATGATGCTCCCCGCCCTCGTCACGATCTTCCTGTTCCAGTTCGTCGAGATCTGGAACAACTACCTGCTGCCCGCCATGGTCCTGGGGGACGACCGGCTGCAGCCGGTGACGGTGGGTCTCGTCGCCTGGAACGCCAGCCACGTCGCCGTGCCCCCGCCCCTCGTCGTCATCGGATCCCTGGTCTCCGTAGTTCCGCTTCTGATCGCCTTCCTCGCGCTCCAGCGCTTCTGGCGCGCGGGCATGACCGCCGGAGCCGTCAAGTGACCCCTCCCGCCCTCACCACCGAGTCCGCCGGCACCGCCCGACCTGACACCGTCACCGACGGCGGTGGCGCTCTTGTCACGCAACCGGTGCTGAGCTGGGCGGACGGATCCTTCCTGCGCCACGGTCAGCCCCACCGCATCCTGTCCGGCTCCCTGCACTACTTCCGTGTCCACCCGGAGCAGTGGGCGGACCGCCTCGAGCGCGTCGCCGCACTCGGCCTGAACACCGTGGACACCTACGTGCCGTGGAACTTCCACGAGCGCAGCCGCGGTGACATCCGCTTCGACGGCTGGCGTGACCTGCCGCGGTTCCTCCGGCTCGCCGAGGAAACCGGCCTGGACGTCATCGTCCGCCCCGGCCCGTACATCTGCGCCGAATGGGACAACGGCGGCCTGCCCGCCTGGCTGACCGGACGGCCCGGCATGCGGCCCAGGAGCAGCCACCCCGAGTTCCTCGACGAGGTCGGACGCTGGTTCGACGTACTGATCCCGCTCATCGCCGACCTCCAAGCGGCTCACGACGGCCCGGTCGTGGCCGTGCAGATCGAGAACGAGTACGGCAGCTACGGCGACGACCACACCTACATGCGCTGGCTGCGCGACGCCCTGGCAGCACGCGGCGTCTCCGAGCTGCTGTTCACCGCGGACGGGCCCACACCGCTGATGCTCGACGGTGGCACCCTTCCCGGCGAACTGGCGGCCGCCACGTTCGGCTCACGCCCCGACCAGGCCGTCCGGCTGCTCCGCTCACGCCGCACCGGCGAGCCCTTCCTCTGCGCCGAGTTCTGGAACGGCTGGTTCGACCACTGGGGCGAGACACACCACGTCCGGTCCCCTTCGAGCGCCGCCGACGACATCGACGGCATCCTGGCCCAAGGCGGCTCGCTGAGCCTCTACATGGCACACGGCGGCACCAATTTCGGGCTGTGGGCCGGCGCGAACCACGACGGCACGGCCCTCCAGCCGACCGTCACCAGCTACGACTCCGACGCCCCCGTGGCCGAACACGGCGCGCTCACGCCCAAGTTCCACGCGCTGCGCGACAGGCTCGCCCCCCACAGCACCCGGCCCGTCCCCGAGCCGCCGGACGACCCGCCCCTGCTGGAGCCCGCCACCCTCCCCGTACACCGCGGATCCGCACTGCCGGCTGCGCTGAGGTCGGTGTCGACGCCCGTGCACGCCGCCAACCCGCTGAGTTTCGAGGACCTCGGACAAGCCTCGGGCCTCGTGCTCTACACCGCGCACCCGGTCGTACCTCCCGGCACCCACGAGGTGACGGTCACCGGCCTCCACGACCGCGCACAGGTCTTCGTCGACGGCACCCTCGTCACCGTCCTGGACCGGCCGGAGGCGTCCTTCGGCGTCACGGGTACGGGCGCGGCGATCCAGCTCGACCTGCTGGTGGAGAACCAGGGACGCATCAACTACGGCCCGCTGCTGGGACAGGGCAAGGGCATTCTGGGCGGGGTCCGCGTGGAACGGCGGCTCGTCCACGGATGGTCCATGTACCCCCTGCCGCTCGACGAGTGGACCACGGAGGACCTCACGCGCGCCGGCGCGGCCGCCGAGTCCGCAGACGGCCGCGGCATCGCCACCGCACGCCTGCACGTCGCGGAGCCCGCCGACACCTTCCTGAGCCTGCCCGGCTTCGGCAAGGGCTTCGTGTGGGTCAACGACACCCTGCTCGGCCGCTACTGGGACGTGGGCCCGCAGACGACCCTCTACGTTCCACGTCCGCTGCTGCGCGCGGGGGACAACGTCCTGACGATCCTCGAACTCGACCGCTTCGGCCACCACGTCGACCTCGTGGACGCGCCCGCCCTCGGGCCCTGCGAGGAATACGTCGAGACGTTCGACTGACTCGCCGACGCCCCTCCCGCACGCCACCGCACGTGGTCGATTCAGCGACCGCGAAACACCCCGAAGGACTCCAGCACCGATGTCCACTCCCCCGGACTCCGCGTACACCTCCCACACCGCACGCGAGATCGCCTCCCAGCCGGACTGCTGGCGCAGGGCGGCCGCCTCGGTCACCGGCCACCAGGACGTCCTGCCCCAGCACGGTGAGCGCGTGGCCGTCATCGGCTGCGGAACGTCCTGGTTCATGGCCCTGGCCTACGCCGGACTGCGCGAGCGGGCCGGGCAAGGCGAGACGGACGCCTTCGCCGCCTCCCAGTTCCCAGCGGGCCGCCGCTACGACCGCATCGTGGCGCTGACCCGCTCGGGCACCACCACCGAGGTCCTGGACCTCGTGGCCCGGCTGCGCGGTCACGCGCCGGTCACCGCCGTCACCGCCGACGCGGGCACCCCGGTGGCCGATGTCGCCGACGGCGTCATCGAACTCGCCTACGCCGACGAGAAGTCGGTCGTGCAGACCAGGTTCGCCACGACGACCCTCGCCCTTCTGCGGGCCCACCTGGAGAGCCGGGGCCCGCTGCCCCGGGGAGTGCGCACGATCGCCCAGGCCGCCGCGGACGCCGAGCGGGCCGTTGCCGCACCGCTGCCCGAGGAGATGTGCGCAGCGGAGCAGATCACCTTCCTGGGCGACGGCTGGGCCTACGGCCTCGCGCTGGAGGCGGGGCTGAAGATGCGGGAGGCGGCCGGCGCCTGGACGGAGGCGTACCCGGCGATGGAGTACCGCCACGGCCCCATCAGCGTCGCCGGACCCGGCCGCGGCACCTGGGTCTTCGGGCCCGCACCGCACGGCCTCGCCGACGACGTCGCCCCTACCGGCGTCGCCTACCTCGCCGAATCCGGCGGCGCGGTGGGTGATCTGGACCCGCTGTCCGATCTCGTACGGGCCCAGCGCGTGGCCGTCCACCTGGCCGGCGCGCGGGGGCTCGACCCGGACAGGCCCCGAGCCCTGAGCCGCTCCGTGGTGCTGGCCGACGAGCATGGCTGAGCCGGCCGGCGCCCGCACCTGCGTGATCGCTCTGGACGTCGGCGGCACGTCGATGAAGGGCGCGCTCCTCGACCGCACCGTGCGGCCGCTGACGACCCTGCACGGCCCGACCCCGCGGAGCCAGGGCCCCGAGGCCACGGTCGACGCGATCACCCGGCTGCTGGGCGACCTGGCGGGGGCGGCGGTCGGCATCGGCGTGGAACCCGTCGCCGCCGGCGTCGTGGTCCCGGGCATCGTCGACGAGCCCGCGCAGCGCGCGGTGCACTCGGTCAACCTCGGCTGGTGCGACCTGCCCCTGGCCGCGGTACTCACGGACGCGACGGGACTCCCGGTCCGCATCGGCCACGATGTCCGCGCCGGCGGCACGGCGGAGAGCAGGCTCGGCGCGGCCCGCGGCTTCGACGACGCCCTGTTCGTGGCCATCGGTACGGGCGTCTCCGCCGCCCACTTGGTCGGAGGCCGTCCGCTCCGTGCGAGCGGATACGCCGGAGAACTCGGACACCTGGCGGTCGCCCCCGGGGCCGAGCAGTGCGCGTGCGGCATGCGGGGCTGCCTGGAGGCGGTGGCCTCGGCCCGCGCGATCGCCGCCGCCTACGCCGCCCGGTCGGGGCATGAGGTGGAGGGGGCCGAGGAGGTCGCGGCTCTCGTGGCGGGTGGCGATCCGGTGGCGTGCCGCGTGTGGCAGAGCGCGGTCGAGGCGCTGGCGGAAGCGTTCGCCGCGTGCGCCGCGGTCCTCGCTCCGGAAGTGATCGTGGTCGGCGGGGGCCTGTCCCGTGCCGGCGGCCTCCTGCTCGACCCGCTGCGCGTCGCGCTCGACCGCCGTCTGAGCTGTCACCGGCGACCGGAGCTGGTCCGGGCGGCTCTCGGGGCGCAGGCCGGCTGCCTCGGAGCCGGCCTGCTCGGCTGGGAAGCCGCCGACGCCGACCCGGCGGCCGGCAGGCCGGCCGGTCTGGTGGCCGACCGGGTGGGAGGAGCGCTGTGATCCTCACGGTCACCCTGAACGCCGCCCTGGACGTCACCCATTTCGTCGACGAGGTGACCCCCCATGCCTCCCACCGCGTCACACAGCCCGTCGAGCGGGCCGGCGGCAAGGGCATCAACGTGGCGCGGGTCCTGGCGGCACTGGGCCACCCGGTGCTCTCCACGGGTCTGGTGGGAGGAACGACCGGCCGGATCCTGCGCGAGGACCTGCGTGCGTCCGGCCTCGAGGACGCGCTGGTCCCCGTGCGGGGTGAATCCCGCAGGACCGTCACCGTCGTCTCCACGCGCAACGGGGACGCCACCGTGTTCAACCCGCCCGGGCCGCACGTCGACCCGCAGTCATGGCGGTCCTTCACACGGCGGTTCGCGGAACTCGCCGCCCGGGCCGACGTCGTCGTTCTTGCCGGCAGCCTCCCGCCGGGTCTGCCGTGCGACAGCTACGCCGGACTGCTGGCGACGGCCCGTTCCGCCGGGGCCGTGACCGTCCTGGACACCAGCGGCGCCGCCCTTCTCTCCGCGCTGGCCGCCGGCCCGGACGTGATCAAGCCGAACGCGGCGGAGATCCTCGAAGTCACCGGACGGTCGGATGTCGCCGCCGCGGCCGCCGGACTCCAGGCACTCGGCGCTCGGACGGTCGTCGCCTCCGACGGCCCCCGGGGCCTGCACGCCGTCACCCCGGAGGGGCGCTACCGCGCCCTGCCGCCCGCCCGGTTGCGCGGCAACCCGACCGGCGCGGGTGACGCCTGCGTCGCCGCGCTCGCAGCCGGTCTCGCAACGGGCCTGCCCTGGCCGGACCTCCTGCGGGACGCCGTCGCGCTGTCCGCGGCCGCCGTCCCGGCACCCCTCGCGGGCGATGTCCACCGCGACCTCTACGACCAGTTCCGTACGACCACGACCGTGAGTGTGGAGACGCCCCATGCCGCTGACAGCCACTGACGACATCATCGGCCCCGCGTACGCCCGGAACCGGGGTGTCGGAGCGTTCAACGTCGTCCAGCTCGAGCACGCCGAAGCCATCGTGGACGGAGCCCACCGGGCGAACCTGCCCGTGATCCTCCAGATCAGCGAGAACACCGTCCGCTACCACGGCTCCCTCGCGCCGATCGGCCGCGCCGCGCTCGCCCTGGCCGAACAGGCGACGGTGCCCGTGGCCGTCCATCTGGACCACGCGGAGTCCGAGGACCTGGTGCACGAAGCCGTTCGGCTCGGTTTCACCTCCGTGATGTTCGACGCCTCCAAGCTGCCGTACGGGCAGAACATCGCGGCCACCCGGGCGGTCACCGAGTACGGGCACCGGGCCGACGTACTCGTCGAGGCGGAGCTGGGCGAGGTGGGCGGCAAGGACGGCGCGCACGCCCCGGGGGTCCGCACCGACCCGGCGGAGGCCCGGGAGTTCGCCGCGGCGACCGCGGTGGACTGCCTGGCGGTGGCGGTCGGCAGCTCCCACGCGATGGCCACCCGTGACGCCGTACTGGACTTCGGCCTGATCGCGCGCCTGCGCAGCGCCGCCGGCGTGCCGCTGGTCCTCCACGGTTCGTCGGGCGTCTCGGACGCGGACCTCGCCAGGGCGGTGTCGGCAGGGATGACGAAGG
This sequence comes from Streptomyces sp. NPDC006544, assembly GCF_040611715.1. Lineage (NCBI taxonomy): Bacteria > Bacillati > Actinomycetota > Actinomycetes > Kitasatosporales > Streptomycetaceae > Streptomyces > Streptomyces sp. NPDC006544. The sequence continues at coordinate 10,449 of NZ_JBEXOV010000064.1, forward strand.
TCAACGTCTCCACCCACCTCAACGCCATCTTCTCCGCGACCGTCCGGCGGGAACTCCACCGTCAGCCCGCGGTCAGCGACTCCCGCACGTACCTCGGCCCGGCCCGTGAGGAGGTCGCGGCGGAAGTCGCGCGCCTCCTGAACGTCCTGGCGGGCGTCTGAGGGCCCGCCCCCCACACTGCTCCCGCGTCCCGTGTCGTCCTGCCCGGGGCGCGGGAGCACCCCACTCGGGTCGTGTCACAGCGGTCCCGAGCACAGCCGCCGTCCCCAAGGACGACGGACCGTCAAAGGAGCCGCCCCCCTGGGCTCCTCCGATCAGGGAGTACCCGTGATCGCTCCTCGAAGCAGACTGGCCGGCGCACTCGTCGCCGCCGCGCTGGTCGTCTCCGGCGGCAGCACGCTGATGATGCCCCCGGCATCCGCGGCGTCGACCGCCCCCGCCGCCCCCGCCTACACCGTCACCGTTGGCGCCAAGGGCTCTTGGACGCACCCTGACGACACCCCCGCCGGCACCTACGTCGACAAGGACGGCACGTTCTACTTCCAGCAGGCCCACGCGCTCTACGGCGCCAAGGACCCCCGCAGGTGGACGTTCTTCACCGGGACGAACCTCGACACCGCCACCCGGTCCGGTGCCATCAGCGACGCGGTCAACCCGGCGAACTCCAATGACCGCAACAACGACACCAGTTGGCGCTGCGACAACAGCCCGACCGGTCTCGAAGCGACCACCGCGCCGGCGGGGTCGAGCTACGCGCACCGCAACTACTGTGACCTCGCCGGCGTCTGGGTCGACCCGGACACCGGCGACTGGTACGGACTCGTGCACAACGAGTTCACCCCGCAGCCGTTCGCCGACGGCTTGCACTACGACGGCATCGACTACGCCGTCTCCAAGGACCAGGGCCGCACGTGGACCATCAAGGACCACGTCATCACCTCGCACTACAGCACCGAGCGCGGCGACAACGCCGCCTTCCCGCAGCAGACCTTCCACTACGGCACCGGTGACCAACGGCTGTTCGTCGACACCGGATCCGGCTACTTCTACGCCTTCTACGGCTCCCGGATCGTGAACAAGGGCGGCGGTTGGGCCGCGTTCTACGGGCACGTCGCCCGCGCTCCGATATCGGCGAAGCTGGCGCCCGGCTCCTGGCAGAAGTGGTACGACGGCGCGTGGTCCGAGCCCGGCCTCGGCGGCCGCGAGAGCAACATGGTCCCCGTCGGCTCCGGCAGCACGACCGGATACACCCCGCCGTCGAAGGAGTACGACCCGGCCAACAGCGGCTCCGTGAGCCAGCAGGTCGCCGGCGGCCTGATGCCCCCGACGTCCCCGCTGTTCGTCATGGACATCACCTACAACGCCCACCTCGGCCTGTACATCGGCGAGCCCCAGGCGGTCGACCAGAGCGGCAACGCCCCCCAGGAGATCTACGCCACCGCCGACCTGACCACCCAGAAGTGGTTCCGTCTCGGCGACACCGGCAGCTACAAGAACGCCTCCTGGTACCGCTGGTTCCTCGACAGCGGCAACAAGACCAGCTCCACGATCGTCGGCAAGAACTTCCGCTCGTACTGCTCCTTCGGCTGCTCCGACGGAGCCAGCAGCGAATACGTCGACCTCGCGATCGACACGACCGAGCCCGCCGCGCCGGTCGACACCTCCAAGGCCTACCGCATCGGCAGCGCCGGCGGCCGGGTCCTGGCCCAGGTATCCGGCAGCTCGGCCACCACCTCGCGGGCCGCCGCCACCGGTTCCGGCCTCGAATCGTGGACCTTCGCCTCGAACGGCGACGGCTCCTACCGCATCGCCAACTCCGGCACCGGTCAGCTCCTCGGGGTGGGCGCCACCTCCACGGCGACCCGCGCCTGGGGCACCAAGCCGACCGTCACGGCGGCCGGGACCGGCGGGCCCACCGTCGGCCAGCAGTGGTTCGTCATCCGCGGCACCTCACCCGCCGACGGCACCTCCACCGGCACGTACAAGATCGTCAACCGGTACAGCGGACTCGTCATCGGTCTCTCCGCCGACTCCGCCCGCCTCTCCGAGACCACTCCCGTCCGCAGTTGGACCAACTCCACCGGCAACGCCGTCGGCGGTAGCCGCACGGCCGCCGAGCAGACCTTGACACTGGCTCCGATCGCCCAAGCCCCCGAAATGGTGACGGTCGCCAACCCGGGCAACCAGGCCGGAACCCTGAACAAGGCCGTCTCCCTCCAGCTTCAGGCAACCGACTCCCTCGGCAAGCCCCTGACCTTCACGGCGACCGGCCTGCCCGCCGGATTGAGGATCAGCTCCGGCGGCCTGGTCACCGGCACCCCGACCTCCGCCGGCACCTCGACCGTGACGGTCACGGCGACTTCCGGCACCGTCAACGGCACGGCCACGTTCACCTGGGCGGTCACGGCCTCCCTCAACGGAGTCCACACCCTCACCGCCGCGGGCAAAGCGCTCGACAACCCGGGCCACAGCACCACCCCCGGCACCCAGCTCGTCACCTGGTCGCCCAACGGCGGTGCCAACCAGAGCTGGGCCTTCACCCAGCAGACCGATGGCTCGTACCAGCTCAAGAACAGCGAGTCCGGCCTGTGCGCCGACGTAGAGGGCGGCTCCACCAGCGCAGGCGCGAAGATCATCCAGTGGACCTGCGGCAACGGCGCCAACCAGCGCTGGAACGTCACGCGGCAGGCCAACGGCAACCACACGGTCGCCTCCGCGGCGGGCGGACTGCTCCTGACCGCCGCCTCCTCCGCCAACGGCGCACCGGTCACCCAACAGCCAGACACCGGCACCGCACTCCAGCAGTGGACCGTCAACTGAGACCAGAGCGGCCACTGCGGCCTTGACCGGCCTGCCGGGGTCCCGGCCCCCTACCCGGGGCCCCGGCAGGTCTTCGTGTCTGCCCACGCATGCCCGTGGGTCAGCATCGCCGCAGCTTCGAGGGCCGGTCGCATGGCTTCGTCGACGGCCGAGGCGGGCCCGGTCGGCTCCCCGGGGTCTTTCAGCGGCCGCCGCCACCCGCCGCGTCCCCGCCGGTCGCGCCCCTCCGGAACGCCCGGGTGCCGGCGCGGGCGGCGACGTGCTCGGGAGGTTCTATGCCGTCCGCGAGGAGGGAGTCGGCCTCCGGGTCGCCCCAGGTGGTGACCAGGGGGAGGACTCCGGCCCAGATTCCGAGCGCGGCGTCGGGTCCGTCACCGTCGTCCGGGCCGCCGGTGCTCGTCTTGACCGACGCCTCCTCGAGCGACAGGCAGAGCAGCGCGGTGGCCGCCATCTCCTTGGCGTTCGGCTGTCGCGCGTAGTCCCACTGTCCGGGCGCGGCCTGCTCGGTCAGGCAGCGCAGCCCCTCCAGCTTCTCCCGCGCGTCCGTGACCAGGCGCGGGACGCCGTAGATCATCGCGCTGCGGTAGTTGACGCCGTGTTCGAACACCGACCGCGCGAGGACGAGGCCGTCCACGTGGGTCACGGTCACGCACACCGTCGCCCCGGGCGAGGCGACCAGGCTCCGGCTGGCGACGGACCCGTGGAAGTAGAGGTGCCGGCCGTCGCTGCCGTAGACGGTGGGGACGACCATGGGGTGGCCGTCGACGACCACTCCCAAGTGGCACATGAAGGCCGCGTCCAGGACCGCGTCGAGCTCGGCGCGGTCCAGACTTCCCTGCGCCCGCAGGCGGCGGTGACGGGTGCGGTCTGTCTGCGCCAGCGTGGCCGGGAGTTGGCTGTGGTTCACGTCGTCTCTTTCACGAGTGCGGTGCGAGCGGGCGGACTTCACGGCGTGGTGGACGGGGCCGCGAGGGACGGCCGGGGCACACCGAGCCAGTCGGACAGCATCCCTCACGCTACCGATATCGCCGTTCCCGCGCCAGGATTCAACGAAATCAGTTCACCAGTTGGCACGATTCCGCGAAATCCCTCGCTCGGCGGGCAGGTGAACGACACCCTCCCGTTTTAGTTACTCAAAAGTAATATGACGACCCTTCAGTGACGTGGTGCTTCGCTGCCAGACTCGTGCCCAGTGCGTCCAAAGGGCCCGCCGGTCGTCCTCATCCCTCTCGAACGGATCCGACATGCTTCGCTCCTCCCTGGCCGCCGCCGTGCTCCTGGTGGCCACGCTCGCCCCGGCCACCCCGGCCTCGGCCGCCACCGGTCCGTGCCGCCTGGCCGGGACCGCCGGCCTGGCCGACCTCGTGCCGGGCGACAGCACCCTGGGACTCTCGGCACTGCAGCCGTCAGCCGTCGGCCTGCCGTCTCAGATCCATTTGCGCGGGACCACGGAAACCTTCAACCGGCGGTGGTCCTTCGCTCTGCGGGCGGGCCGGATCCATGTCAAGGAGGCCGCCGCGAGCGGAGGTTGGCGCGTGATGGCACTGCCCGACTGTCTGGCCGGACACGTCACCGGCATCTCCGTGGACGACGACGAACTGGTCGCGCTCGACGAGGACGGTGCCATCTACACCATGGACCACGCCCTCAACGCGCCCTGGACGTGGAACTGGACCCACCGCTACGGTGCCCCGCTGTGGCTGGGCGGCGGCAACACCGTCCCCTACCACTCGGCCCGCTGGACCTGGTCGGTCCTGTCTCCCGGCGAGGACAAGGTGTGGCGCGACACCGCCGGCAACGACCACCCGGCGGGCGGAGCCAAGGTCTCCCACGTCTTCGCGCTCAACGAGGACGGCAGCCGCATCACGTATGTCGACCCCTGGCTCCCCGCCGACCACAGCTACGAGATGGCCACCCCGCTGGGCGGACGCTTCCAGGCCGAGGCGCTGTCCACCGCCGCCTCCACCTCCTTCGTCATCAACCGCTACGGCGACATGTACACCCGCCTGTACGACTTCGACATCGCCGGCTCCGACAGGATCTTCTTCAGCTACTCCTACGAGGACCAGCGCGGCGCGGCCTTCCCGAAGATCCAGCTGCCCGCCCCCGGCTGGATGCGCCAGCCCAAGATCCCCGGACAGGTCACCGACCGGATCTCGATCCACAAGACCGGCGTCGGATCGGACGCCCGCGAACTGCGCGTCGAGGGCGGCGACCAGGGCCGCACCGGCTACTGGGGCAAGGCCCTCACCGCGTCCGGGTGGACCTTCACGCCCACCGGCGAGCATCTCGAGGGCCACGGCCTGCAGAACACGGCGGCCGACCGCTCCGCCGACACCCTGGCACCGCCCTCGCCGTACGACTACGGCGGCGCGCTCGGCCAGGTCACCGCCCGCGTCGAGGAGTTCGACGTCGCGGTGGGGGCCACGCCGCTGATCCTCCGGGCGGGCGGCCAGGAGCTCCGGCTCACGCTGCACACGGTCGACGGTCTGCGCCAGAGCCCCCAGGCCCCGGGGCTCACGTCCCAGCCCAGGAGCTTCTACGGCACCGTCGAAGTTCCGCAGGCCGTACTCGACGGCCTCGACTCCTACGACCCCGCCCTGCGCGCCCTCGTCCGCGACCGGTTGGGCTCCGCCCGGTTCACCGACACCGACGTGGTGGTCACCGACCGGACCATGACCCTCGCCCGCCTCGACCTCCCCCTGAACCGCACCTGACGGAGCCGGTGACCGCCCGGAGGACCGGTCGACGCGCTCGCCCCGATCCTGGCGACGCTCGACCGGTACGGGGTCCGCGTGCTCGCGCGTCAGTGTCCGGCCGCGGCCTTGACCAGCGCGACGGCCGTCCCGATCGCCGCGTCGATCGCGCCGGCCAGGAGGGCGAAGGCCGCCCCGCCGCCCATGCGGATCCCGCCGTAGCACCCCCACGCGAACAAGGTGGCGACGTTGACCCCGGCTGCCGTGAGCAAGGCCGACTCCAGGCCCATCACACCCAGGGCCGACGCGCCGATCAGGACGAGCGGTCCCACCGCCGACACGAGCAGCGGACTGCTGACGAAGAGCATCGTGCGCAGTTCCCGCCCCCGCGCGAACGCGCCGTGCACCACGCGGTGGGCCTGCTGGTCGGCGACCAGTGCGGACAACCAGAGGCCGGCCGAGGCGGTCGCCACCGTCGCGGCGGCTCCCACGGCCTCCACATGGCTGCTGCCCGCGAGCCCGATGACGACGGAGATCATGGTGATGGTCGCGTAGAGCCGCTCCTTGAGCTGGGCCGCGGCCGTCTCCGCGACCCTCGCCGTGTCCCCTGCGTCCGCCGCGCGTTCCGTCACGCGAGCCACCGTAGGGGGCGGCGTGCCGGGCACCCCGGAACGACGCCGGAACCATGCCTTCCCGTGTCGTACGGGGAAGGGCGCCGGTCGCGGCGTCAGCCCCCGATGCGGGCCACCAGGAGGGCCACGTCGTCGTCGGCCGCCGCCGGGACGAGGTGGGTGATCAGCGAGTCGCACAGGTGGTCCAGCCGGCGCTGGGGGTCCGCGAGGAGACGTGTCAGTTCGGCCAGCCGCTCGTCGAGGTCCCGGCCGCGTGCCTCGATCAGGCCGTCGGTGTAGAGGACCAGGAGACTGCCCGGAGGCAGGGTGAAGTCCGTGGGCGTGAAGGAGACGCCGCCGACGCCCAGGGGGACGCCGGGCGGCGTGTCCAGGAGCCGGACCATGCCGTCGGGGAGCACGAGGGCGGGCGGCGGGTGCCCGGCCCGGGTGACGGTGCAGTGGCCGGTGGCCGGGTCGCAGACGACGTACAGGAAGGTGGCCAGCATCGGCTCGGCGAGATCGCCCAGTACGGCTTCCAGCTGGTCCAGGAGCCGGACGGGCGGAAGGTCCAGGCGGGCGAGGGCCCGTACGGAGGCGGACAGCCGGCCCATGACCGCGGCCGCCGCGATGCCGTGTCCCATGACGTCGCCGATCAGCAGGCCCGCCTTGCCCCCGGCCAGGTGCAGGACGTCGTACCAGTCGCCGCCGACCTCGTTGACGTCGCTCGCGGGAAGGTAGCGGTGGCTGACCTCGAGGCCCGGGGGCGGGGTGATGTGCTGGGGAAGCATGCTGCGCTGGAGGATGACCGCGGTTCCGTGTTCCCGGTGGTAGAGCCGGGCGTTGTCGATGCTGAGCGCGGCGCGGGCCGTGAGTTCACCGGCGAGGGTGACGTCCTCGGCGCCGAAGGGCCCGACCGGGCGGGTGCGGTAGAAGGTGGCGACGCCGAGCACCGTCTCCCGCGCCACCAGGGGGACCATGATGGACGAGTGCACTCCCACCGAGACCAGCTGCCCGGGCTTGGCCGTGTGCCGGGTGGCGAGGGCGACGGCCTGCTCGTCGAGCCGGGCGACCAGATAGCTCTGCCGGGCCGCGAGGGCCTGGGTGTAGGGGGCGGCCGGAGGGAAGACGAGGGTCCTGCCGAGGGGGGCGAGGACGTCGGTCACCCTGGATCCCGTCAGGGGGGCCTTGCCCAGGCGCCGCAGTGCGACCCCGCCGATCAGCCCGGTGCCGGGCTCGTCCCCGCGCGCCAGGGCGTCCAGGACGTCCACGGTGACGGCGTCGGCCAGGCGCGGCACGGCGAGGTCGGCGAGTTCCTGCGCGGTGCGCTCCAGGTCCAGGCTGGAGCCGACGCGGATGCTGGCCTCGCTGAGCAGGGCGAGGCGGCGCCGTCCCGCTTCGGCCTCCACGTGGTCGCGCTGCTGGTCGGTGATGTCGACGAGCGAGGCGATGACGCCGATCGGCATGTGGGCGGGATCCTCGACCCGGACGTAGGAGCACGACCACGCCCGGTCGTGGTCCGGTTCGGCCGGTGTCCGTCCGACGCGGCGGCGGTCCAGGAGCGGCTGCCCGGTCGCCAGGACCTGCAGCATGGCCTCCTCCATCTCGTGGGCGTTCACCTCCGGGAGGATCTCGGCCAGGCGGCGCCCCACGTGCGCCGACTCCGGCAGCCCGTTCATGGCCTCGAGCGCGGCGTTGACCTGCAGGAACCGCAGTTGGGTGTCGAGGACCGCGATGCCGACCGGGGAGCGGGAGAACAGGCCGTCCCACACCGCCGACGACCCCCTGATGCGCCGCGCCGCGTGGGCATCGGCGGCGAAGACCAGGATCGTCGCCGCGCCGTGCCCGCGGTCGGACACCGGTGAGGCCCAGATCTCCACCTCCAGCGGGTGCCCGTCGTGGTGCCAGACGGTCACCGTGCCCATCACCCCCCGCCCGGTGGCCGCGGCCTCCCAGAGGGAGCGGCCCAGGCTCCGGTCGGACCCCGGATGGAGGAGGTCGGCGATGTTGCGTCCCAGCATCTGCGGCGGGGCGTACCCCAGCAGCTCCTGCGCCACCTGGTTCCAGCGCACGATCGTGCCGTCGGCGCTCGTGGACATCAGGGCGACCGGCAGCGCGCCCAGCCATCCGCCGGCGGCCTGCGCGGCGCCGCTGATCAGCTCGTCCGCCGGGATGGGCTCATTCATCCGGCACCCGTACCCGGCGCCGCGGCGTCCTTGCCCTGCCTTCCGCGGTCGTTTCCACGCCTCCATCGTCTGCCGGTCGGCGTCACACCGCCTCCCGGCCGGTCCGGCCCCGGCGACCGACCCCGTGGTCCGCAGCGCACGGCCCGCGGCCCGCAGGTGCGTCACCCGTCTGCGGCCGGTGGGCCAAGGACCGGGCCGTCACCGCTTCCAGGCCGGTGACCTGCGGCCCGGGGCCGCATCGTGGCGCGGAGCCGGATCCGCCTCGCCCAGTCCCTGTTCCGTCCAGATGGTCTTTCCGGAACGGGTGAACCGGCAGCCCCAGCGGTCGGTGAGCTGCGCGACGAGGAAGAGGCCGCGGCCGCCCTCGTCCGTCTCCCGGGCACGGCGCAGCCTCGGCTGGGTGCTGCTGGGGTCGGACACCTCACAGATGAGCTTGCGGTCCCGGATCAGCCGGAGCCCGACAGGGCCGCCTGCGTAGCGGATGGCGTTCGTGACGAGTTCGCTGGCGACGAGCTCCGTCACAAAAGCAAGGTCGTCCAACTGCCAGTCGGACAACTGCTCCGTCACCAGCTCCCGGGCGTGCGCGACGAGGGACAGGTCGGCTTCGAGTTCCCACTGCGCGATGTGACCGCGGGAGAGGCCGTGGGTACGGGCCAGGAGCAGGGCGACGTCGTCGACGGGTTCGCGGGGCAGCACGCTGTCGAAGGTGCCCCGGCAGATCTCGGCCAGGGCCAGGTCCCGGTCCGCGGCGGCGAGCGAGCTCCTGAGCTTCTCCATCCCCTGGTCGATGTCGCCGTCGCGGCTCCCGACGAGTCCGTTCGTGAAGAAGGCCAGCATGCTGCCGGGCCGCACGCCGAACTCCGTCACCTCGAAGGGCATGCCGCCCACTCCCAGCGGCGGTCCCGGCGCCATGCCGACGAAGACGGGGTCCTCGTCCGGAGCCAGCAGGGCGGGCGGGGGATGCCCGGCGGTGGCGGCGCTGCACTCCCCCGTCACCGGGTCGTAGACGGCGTACAGACACGTCGCGCCCAGGACCGCCAGCTCCGATGGGGATTCTCCGGTCGTCCGCTCGCTGGAGAGACCGAGCACCAGGTCGTCCAGGTGCGTGAGGAGCTCGCCCGGGTCCAGATCGAGGTCGGCCAGGGTCTGCACCGCGGTCCGCAGCCGCGCCATGGCAGCCGTGGCGTCGAGGCCGTGCCCGACGACGTCGCCGACGACGAACGCCACGCGCAGCGACGGCAGGGAGATCACGTCGAACCAGTCCCCGCCGACGCCCAGGCCGCCGCCCGCCGGCTGGTAGGCCGCCGCCGTCTGGGCGGCCGGGAAGTCCCAGGACGAGCGCGGCAGGAGGCTCCGCTGGAGCGCCACCACGGAGCGGTGCTCCCTGGTGTAGCGGCGGGCGTTGTCCACGCCGAGCGCCGCCCTGGAGACGACGTCCTGCAGGAGGACGGCGTCCTCCTCGCCGAACGCGGAGGGCCGCGGACCGCGCCAGACCGTCACGCAGCCGAGGACCAGGCCGCGCGCGTGGAGGGGCACCGCCACGGAGGAATGCGCACCGCCCGGGACGAGCTGCCGCAGGCTCTCCGCATCCGCTCCGAGCGCCTCTCGGAGGACGGCGACGTCGGCCACCAGCACGGCGCGCCCCTCCATGAGGGGACGCATCACCGCACTGTCCGCGACGGGGGGAACGGCCTCGCCGACCACCAGGAGGCCCTCGGCGGCGATCTCCGCGCTCTGCGCGGAGGCGGTCCGCCACAGACGGACGTCGCCGCCGGCGTCCAGGCGCGCCGGCTCCTCCCCCACCAGCACGGGCTCGGCGAGGTCCACGGTCGCCAGGTCGGCGAAGCCCGGGACGAGCAACTCGACGATGGCCTCGGCCGTCTCCGTCACGTCCAGGGAGGCGCCGATGCTCGCGGCGGCGCCGTGGGACAGCGCGGCCCGGCGCCGCGCCGAGTCGCGCGCGGCCGCCTCCGTCGCGGTCGCGGTCGGTGTGACCAGTACGAGCCACCGCGCGTCGGAAGCGGGGGCGCCCCGGGCCCGCGCCCGGAGGCGGATCACCTCGAACGCCAGGCCGGCGGCCGCTCCGTCCGGTGGTCCCTCGCCCGGGAGCAGCGCCAGCAGGGGCGGGCAGAGCCGCCCCGGCGAGCAGTCGAGCATCGCCGCTGCCGCCCCGGAGCAGGCGATGACCACGCCCTCGTCGTCCAGGACGACCGCAGCCACGTCACTGACGGACGCCGAGGCCGGCCTCGGGCCGCCATGCTCCGGTTCGCGCATGTCGCCTCCACGCAGCGTGGCCTTCAGTATCGCCCTCCCGGGCGTGACCCTGCGACCGGGAGGGTGCTCGCCGAAGGCGTCGGCGGGGGCGCCGCGCGGGTCGCGGAGCCGGCGAAGGCGAAAGGTCCGCCGCCGCATCCGGCGCGTCCCGCCCCGTCAGGTGCGTGTTTGGGCCGCCACCATGAGGCGCAGGGCCCGGGCCATCGCGGTGTCCGCGGTGAAGTCCACTCCGGCGGGCAGCTCGACCACGTCTCCGTGCGCGAGGACGAGGGCTGCGCAGGCCCCGGGGCGGGCCGCTCCCGTGCCGCGCAGCCAGTCGCCGTAGGCGGAGGCGGTCGTGTCGAGGTGGTGACGGCTCCTGCGGCCCACCTCGGCCATCAGGTCGTCGACGCCGGTCAGGGCCTCCACGGAGGCGAACGGCACGTTCACCACCGGCTCGTCGGCGAGCCGGACGAGGGGCTGCTCTCCCGGCGGTGCGTCCGGCAGCAGCGTCCGGCCGAAGCGGGCGTAGTAGAGGAGGCTGTGGGCGGAGTCGATGCCGCCGACGAAGGGCCGATCGAAGCTCACCTTGCGGATGCTCGCCACGTACTCCCGCGGGATCCGGGAGTCGGTCGCTTCGGGCCAGTGCACCGTCGAGGAGCCCCGCTCCCGCCAGTTCACGTACCGCCGGATGTCGTCGGAGGCGGAGATGGGCAGCAGCTCGATGCCGAAGCGCTCGGGGTCCTTCGCGACGATGGAGCCCGGTGTCAGGGAGAAGACCCCGATCCCGGCGGTCGTCCAGAGCTTCTCGTGGTCCTGGAGGAACTCGTAGGTCGCGAGCGCCTCGGACGCGGACTCGGTGGGGAATCCGGTGAACCCCATCATCTGGGCCGCGATCCCGTTGCGCGCCAGCTCGGCCAGGACGTCCGGCACCTGGGCGATCCGTACGCCCTTGTCGATGAGGTCGAGGACCCGCTGGGTGCCGGACTCGTAGCCGAAGGAGACGGCGACGCAGCCGGAGGCGGCGAGCAGTTCGCCCACGGCGCGTTCGGGGAAGGTCCGTTCGAGACGCAGTTCCGCGGCCCACCGGATGTCCAGGGGCGATCGCGCGAGGGCCTCGGCGAGGGTGCGCAGGTAGCGGGGGGACATGGCGTCCACGGCGAAGTACAGCGTCCGGCCGAAACGCGAGGCCAGGCGCAGGTCCTCCAGCACGGCCGCCACGGGGCGTTCGCGGGAGGGCGAGGTCGGCCGGTCGGTGTTCAGGCCGTAGTCGCAGAAGGTGCACTTGTTCCAGTAGCAGCCGCGGGTGGGGCTGTAGAGGATCACCGGCTCCGGCGACCAGTAGCGGTCCCATTCCCAGACGTCGTACGCGGGGCTCGCCAGCGTGTCCACGCCGGTGAAGGCGATCAGCGGGTTCGGGCGGGTCCTCGTCATCACCCCGCCGACGCCGTCGAAGCCGGCGCCGTCCCTGATCGCGTCGAGGATGCCGACGAGCGCGGCCTCACCCTCGCCGGGGACGATGAGGTCGGCGTCCTGGAAGACCCTCCACGGCGCGTCGGGGTCCGCCGCGTACTTGACGACGTCACCGACCTCGGTGCCGCCGAAGACGATCACCGTGCCGGGCAGGACGGACCGGATCAGCCGGGCCATGCGCAGGGCGACGGGCAGTTGGCTGGTGTAGTTGACCGACAGGCCCACCAGGTCCCAGCTCCGCTCGCGGAGCCGGGAGTCGAACCCGTCGGCGAAGTAGCCCTCGAAGGGGCGGGAGACGGCCTCGACGACCGCCGGGTCGGACAGGTCCGCCGTGCTGCACAGGTTGACGGTGGACTTCGCCCGCATCGAGAAGCCGTCGAGCGCCCCCGGCGGCATGTCCATCGCCAGCAGGTCCCACCACCGGCTCATCACCGCGACCGCCTGGGCGTAGGTCGGGGGGTGGTAGAAGAGCTCCGGGTCCTTGAACACGCGGACCGCGTCCCGGGCGGACGAGGCGGTCAGGCCCTCCGCCGCCAGGGACTGCCGGTAGCGGATCTCGTCGTACCGGGAGAGCGGGCCGGACCGGCCCTCGATCCCGGCTCGGGTCCGCCGCGCGGAATCGATCGCGGCGCCGAAGCGCTCGGGGTCCGCGAGGTATTCGAAGGCCTCCAGGTTGGCGTCCACACAGCCGTAGGTGGTGTGGCCGGCCTCGCGGGCGGCGCCCACGAGGTACGGGATCGAGTGGTAGGGGGTCGTCGGATCGGTGATGGGCGGGTTGACCAGCAAGTACGCGACGCCACTGGCTTCCCGCCCCCGGTCGTGCACCGGCCTGCCCAACGGAACGAACACGCTCATCCCTGCGACTCCTGACTGCTGCGGTCCTGCCACGGGTGCGCGGAACGGGCGGCGGGCGGAGCCGTCGCCCGCGGCGCGGGGGTCGTCGGTACGGGGGTCGTCGGTACGGGGGGATCGGGCGCGGGGGGCACGGGTGCGGGGGCCGTCGCCTCGGCCAGCGCCGTCGCCGCGGCCCGGGTGGTGTGCGCCGCCGGAGTCGCCTTCGGCGCCGGCGGCCCGGACCCGGCGTCCGAGCCGTACTCGCTGCCCGTGCGGTAGCCGCGGAACGCCTTCTGGGTGAGCGCACCCAGGACGGCGAGGGAGATGGCCGCCCCCGCCACCGGGAAGAACGGCGCCGCGCCGAGGTGGCGGACCCCGAAGCCGGCCACGGCCACGGAGATCGGGAAGGTGCCCATGACGGCCAGCATCACCAGGCTCATGACCCGTCCGATGAGGGCGGGGGGCGTCCAGACCTGCAGCATCGTCACGGCGACGATGTTCTGCCATCCGCTGGCCACCGCGTACACGCAGATGCTCACCGCGGCGCCCGCCAGGCCGCCGGCGTACGGTACGGCCGCCAGGGCGACCCCCATGACCACCGCGAGCCCGGCGAAGAGGTAGGCGGGCGAGGTCACCGTACGGACGCGCGCCGCCAGCAGCGAACCGGCCAGGCCGCCGAGGCTCAGGCAGGTCAGCAGTACGCCGTACCCCGTGGCGCCCATGCGCGCGTGGGCCAGTCCGGGCAGGGCGACCTCGATCGTGCCGTTGAACGCCAGGTTGCAGACGAGTGCGACCACGAGCACCACGTGCAACAGCCGACCGTTGCGGAGCAGTTCGACGAAGGAGGGCCCCGCGGCTCCCTTGCCGGGAGCGGCGTCGGCCGGGGCCCCCGCAGTGCCGGGGGCGGCGTCCGCTCCGGTGCGCATCCGGAAGAGCACCCCGGCCGACACCAGGAAGGAGACGGCGTCGGCCGCGAGCGCCGGACCGGCCCCGAAGCCGGCCACCAGCAGACCGCCGGCGGTCGGTCCGAGGAGGCCGCCGACCTGGTTCACCATGGTGGACAGGGCGTTGCCCCGGCCCAGGTCCTCCCTGGGCAGCAGGGCGGGCAGGAGGGTGTACGACGAGGGGATGAACACGCCGGAACTGGCGCCCAGGACCATGGCGACGGGCGCCAGTTGAGCCAGGGTCGGCGTCCCGTTCAAGGTCACCAGCGCCAGGAACCCGACGGCGACCGCGCGCACCACGTCGGCGACGAGCATCACCGGCCGGCCGCCGAACCGGTCGGCCACCACCCCGCCCAGCGGAATGGTGACGACCCGGGGGATGCCGTAGCAGGCCAGCACCGTACCGAGCAGGACGGGACCGCCGTCGCCGGACAGGATCAGCCAGGGCAGAGCGACGGCGTAGCAGTAGTCCCCGACCGTCGACGAGAGCTGTCCGGCGAGCAGCAGCCGGAAGCCGCGCACCGACATCGGCCCGCTGACGCGTGCCGTACGAAACCTGTGCGCGGCTGCTGCCACGTCTCCTCCTCCGTTGCGGCGCCGGTGGACGGCGCGAGCGGTCAGCCGGCCGACGGGTCGCCCGTCGCGCCGCGCCCGGGGTCGGGGCAGGGGCCGGGCGGGGCGACGGGCAGCCGGAAGAACTCGCTCACCACCGCGGCGACGGTCGCGGGCGGGGGCAGTCCGAGGTTCTTCTGCACGTCGTGGGTGGCGATGTGCCAGGCCGGCACCGGCACCGGTTCCACGACGGCATGCCCGTCGGCACGCAGTTGCGTCACGTTGCGGCGCACGGCCGGCTTGTCCCACATCCGGCGGTTCATGCTGGGGAAGAACAGCACCGGTGACGCGTGGGCGAGGAGCGCGGAGCTGAGCAGCCCGGAGGCGAGCCCGTGCGCCGCCTGGCCGAGCATGTTCGCGGTCGCCGGCAGCACCACGATCCGTTCGGCCCAGGCCGCGAGGGCGACGTGGCCGGTGGTCAGCTCGTCCTGACCGTCGCAGTACACCTCCGCGCAGACCAGCCGCATGGTCGCGGGGGGTACGAGGGCCGCGGCGGAGCGGGTCATGACGATGCGGACGTGGAGGTCGGCGGGGAGGTTCATGAGGTACTGCGGCAACGCGAGCACGTTGCCCGAGCCGCACACGCCGAGGAGGAGTCTGCGCGGGGCGGGACCAACAGCGGGACCGGGCCCGGGACCGGGATCCGGCGTGGGGCCGTGGGCGTCCCTCATCAGCGGATGGTCCCGGGGGCCCCGCCGGCCGCGGGGCGCAGGCCGCACTGGGAGGCGACGAGGTCCAGCCGGTCCTGGAAGTTGAACTTGTAGCTGGGGCAGGGCGGGTGTCCCTCGTGCCACGCCTTGGGGCAGGAGCCTCCGCAGGTCGGCATGAAGACGCAGTCGGTGCACCAGGTCTTGCCCTCTTCGATCTCGTCGTTCCAGCCGTCGAAGGGGCCCGGGGGGCGCACCGGTTCGGTGCCCGCGCGGTCGATGTGCGTCAGTGCGAGGGTCTGCTCGGCCGCGGGGACGAGGGGGTACTCGCTGCACGAGAAGATGTTGCCGGTGCTGCTGATGATCTCCGAGGAGAGGGTCGTCGCGGGGCACACGACCTTCTTCACGGTGGTGGGCAGCAGCTGAGCGGTGAGTCCGTGGCCGTCCAGGAGGCGGAACCAGAGCATTTCCTTGTCGGCGAAATTCTGCTTCGACACCTCGATCTCCGATACGTCGTTCCCCCACGAGTGGACGGGCACGATCGAGAAGGAGACGTTGGGCCGGGCGAATCCGAGTTCCGCCATCAGCTCTATGTAGCGGGGGACGCCGTCCTGGTTGTGCGCGTCCACATTCGTGCGGAAGTTGAAATGCGTGGATTGGAAATCCGGTTCGTCGAGCGCGGCCCGCACGGTACGGACGATATTCCAGAAGGAGCCGCGTCCGCTCTTGAGCGGACGGTGCTCGTCATGGATCTCCGGAGGACCGTCGAGCGTGATCTCGAAATGGGTGACCCGGCACGCCCGGATGAGCGTGTCGATCTTCCCGGCGGTGAGCAGGGATCCGTTCGTCACCAGGACCGAGGTGTATGCGACGCCCCGCTCGTCCGCGGCCCCGACGAACCGGGGCGCCAGGTCGCGGATGACCGCGTAGCCCATCATCGGCTCGGCCCCGAACCAGTCGATGCGCAGCCGGCGCGTGGCCGGCGCGTTCACCGCGCGCAGGACCCGGTCGCGCACCCGGCTGCGGTGGGTGCTCGTCAGGCCGCCGCGGCTGTGCTCCTGGCCGCAGTAGGCGCAGCCCATGTTGCAGTACGAGGTCGGCAGCAGGGCGATGTGGACCGCGGAGCGGTCGGCGGAGGCGCGCCGGTTGCGGTCGAGGACCGCGGACAGCTCGTGCTCGTCCGCCGGTACGAGCACCTCGGCGGAGCGCAGTGCCTCCGTCCACGCCGGCGACATGGCCGCCGGGTCCCCGGCCTCCAGCGCCCGGGCCGTGGCGGCGTCGACCGCCATGACCTTGGCGGTGCGGGTGCTGTACGCGAGGCGTACGGGAACACCGGTGTCGTCCGTGTACGTGCGGTCGCTCATCACCAGGTATCGGCTTACTCGATCCATCCCAACCTCTCCGGCGCTGCTTGTCCGGTCTGACGGTGATTCGGGTGATGCGGGTGATGCGGAGCGCGGCCCGGGTGCGCCCGGGGGTCCGCGCGCACCCCCGCGGCCGGTTCGGCAGCCGGCCACGGGCTGCCGAACCGACCGCGGTCACAGGGCTCGCCTCCCCGGCGGCCGCGACGAGGCGATCGGTCGCGCGGGAGGGTGGAGCGCGCCGGGCAGGGCAGGACGCGACCTGCGGCGCCCTAGCAGACGACGTTCGTGTTGGAGTCCGCCTGCTGGCCCTCGACCGCCGCCGACACGGCGCTGAGCCGCGCCTGGATCGAGCCGAGGACGGAGACCTCGTCCGGGCTCAGGGCGGCGAAGACCTCGCGCTCGGACTCGGAGAGCAGGTCGACGGGGGTACCGGCGCGGCGCAGGGTTTCCAGGGGCTCGTTGGACATGCCTGACTCCTTCGGAAAGATGGTCACCGGGGTTGATGCACGAGCAAGGCTGCTCCCGGCCCGGGGCGCTTCATATCCCCCGATCGACTATGAATCCGCGGCGGTTCGGGCGGCGCTCACGCAACGGAAGGTGAAATTGAGCCGTGTGCGACGCAGGACGTCCCGGCGCCTCGCGGGGCATGCGCGAGAATGTCTTCGAAACTCGCCTGCTTGTCCGGAACACGACGCGCCGCTACGCTGCCTCCGTGGGTGACGAATTACGCACGCAGGTCCATGCTTCGAGCATCGCTTTCGAGGTAAGAGGTTTGACTGGACGCGAGATTCGGATCGCTTCGCTGGTAGCCGTCGGATGTTCCAACCGCCGCATCGCACATGACCTCTGCATCAGTCCGCACACGGTGGCGGCACACTTGTGCAACATGCTCCGGAGAACGGGTGCGTCGAACCGAACGGAAATGATCGCGCGACTGTACGCGCGGGGCGTACTGGTCCAGGGAACCTGGCCGCCACTGCCCGCCGCGGGACAGCCGGACCGGGAAGACCGGCAGGCCCCCGCGGAGTTGGCGGAGCTTCAGGTCCTGGCGGAGGCCGCGGGCCTCTTGCCCGGATCGGCTCAGCACGTCTCGTTCGACTGGCCGCACTACGGGAACGAGGTGCCGGTAGCCATGACCTTCGATGCCTTGCACGCGCTGCGCGAGGCCGGCCATCCAGTGGATCTGCTGGCCGTCGAACAGCGCTCCGTCCTTTCCCAACTCACGGAGCTGGAGGTCCAGGTCCTCAACTCGGTCAAGGGCCGGCTGGAGGCCGCGGCGGGCGAGGTGGAGGGTCAGGACCTCAAACTCCTGTGACCGGCCCCGCGCGTTGCGGCGGCTGCCGTACGGCGGTGCCGGAGGCGGCACGCTTCTGCCCGGAGTGCGGTACGCCGCTCACCGGGGGGACTCCGTCCGCGGACAGCCGGAGAATCGTCACCGCGCTCTTCATCGACCTGGTCGGCTCCACCGTGTTCGCGGAGACGCTCGACCCCGAGGCGCTGCGGCGCGCCATGGACCGGTACTACGGCGCCTGCACGGCCGCGGTCACCGAACGCGGCGGCGTGGTGGAGAAGTTCATCGGTGACGCCGTGATGGCCGTCTTCGGGGCGTTCGTCGGTCACGAGGACGACGCCCTGCACGCCGTGCAGGCGGCGTGCGCGGTACGGGAGGCGCTGGCCGCCGTCAACGCCGGTCCGGAGCGCGAACCGGGGGTCCGGCTCGAGATCCACTGCGGGATCGCCACGGGCGAGGCCGTGGTGGCGGGGGCCGTCGGCGGGGGTGCCCGCGTGGTGGGGGACGTCGTCCACACGGCGGCCCGTCTCCAGGCGCACGCTCAGGCGCACGAGATCCTCATCGGCGAGGAGACGGCCCGGCTGGTGGGCGGCGGAGTCCGCCTCGAGGCGGTCGCACCGCTCCGGCTGAAGGGCAAGCGCGACCCCGTCACCGCCTGGCGCGCCGTGGGACTCCTCGACGGGGCGCGCCAGGAGGACGTGGTGGCGCTGGTGGGGCGCGAGGCCGAACTGGACGCTCTGACCGGCGCGTTCGACGGCGTGCGGCGCACCCGGCGCTGCCGCCTCGTCACCGTGACCGGTCCCGCGGGGATCGGGAAGTCGCGCCTGGTCCGGGAGTTCCTCGCGGCCCCCGCGGCCGCGGGGGCCGTCGTCCTGCGGGGTACCTGCCAGCCGTACGGGGCCGGTCTCGCCCACCGCCCGCTGGCGGAGGCGGTGCTGTCCCTGCCCGGCGGCTGGGAGGAGTCGGCGGGCATCCTGGCGGCGCTCCGCCCGAGCGCCGACCGGGCCGCCGCCGCCCTGGCCGTGGCCCTGGGCGTCCGCACCGAGACGGGACTCCCGGTGAGCGTCGAGGAGATCGGATGGGCGTTCCGCCGGCTGGTCGAGGCCCTGGGCCGCCGGGGTCCGCTGATCCTCGTGCTGGAGGACTGCCACTGGGCGCAGTCCGCGCTCCTGGGCATGATCGGCGACACGGCCCGGGGGGTGACCGGCTCCGAGGTGCTGATCGTCTGCGCGGGACGTCCCGAGACGGGCGCTCCGGCCTCCGGTGCGCAGTGGGCGGACGGCGACACGCTCGGTGACGCCCTGTCCCTGGACCTGGAGGCACTGCTTCCCGAGGAGACCGAACGGCTCGTCGGCCTGCTGGCCGGCCGCGCCGAGGTCGCCGAGGTCGCCGAGGTCGCCGAGGTCGCCGAGGTCGCCGCCCAGGAGGCGGCCCGCACCCCGGAGGCGCTGATTTGGGTGGTGCAGGAGTGCGACGGCAACCCCCTGTTCGCGGAACTGCTGCTGGAGGGCCTGGCCGACGGTCGGTCCGCCGTGCAGGGAATCCCCACGACCATCCGCGTCCTGCTGACCTCCTGGCTGGACCGGCTCCCGGCCGGCGACCGTGCCGTGCTGGAACGCGCCGCCGGCGTCGGCGGCTCCTTCACCGCCGAGGACGTCCGGGCGCTCGCCGAGGACTCGCCCGCGCTGACCGACGAGGTCCTGGACGCCGCGGTGAGCCGGCTCCTCCAGTCGCGGGTGATCCACCCCTGTGGCCCGCCCGGCGCCTACCGCTTCACCCGCATGCTGGCCCGGGACACGCTCTACGAGATGACCTCCAAGGCCCGCCGCGCCGACTGGCACACCGTGCTCGCGGACCGGCTCGAGAGCGGGGCGCCGGGTGCGCCCGCCCCGGGCTCGGGAGCCGAGGGCGACCTCGCCCATCACCTGGAGACGGCCTGCCGCCTGCGCTCCGAGGCACACCCGGGCGATCCCGGACTGCCCGCGCTGACCCGTCGGGCGGCGCGCGCCCTGGTGGCCACGGGCTACCGGGCGCTGCACCGCCGGGACCTGCCCGGCGCGGTGTCCCTGATGGAACGCGGACGCGCCCTGACCCGGGACGGGGATCCCGAGCACCGTGTCCTCGCGGTCCGCATCACCGACGCCTGCGTGGCACTGGGCCGGTGGGAGGGCGCCCGGCGGGCCGTCGCGGAGGCCGAGGCCAGGGGCGACCGGGACCTGCCGGTGCGGCGGACCTGCGCCATCCTGCGGCAGACGATCGCGCTGCGCTCGGGCGATGCGGCGCAGGTGCCCGCCGCGGCCGGCCTGCCGGGGCCGCAGGACGACCTGAGCTGGTGCAGACTCCATCAGCTGTCCTCGCTCCGCAGCTTCGCCGAGGGCCGGATCGGCGCCGCCGAGTCCGCGATGCGCGAGGCCCTCGTCCGGGCCCGCCTGCTCGGCGACACGTACGAGGAGAACCGCATCCTGGTGTCGATCTGCGAGCTGACGCAGTGGTCGCCCACCCCGCTCACCCAGGCCGTCGCCCTGTGCGAGGACCTGGCCCGGCGGTTCGACGGCGACCGCTGTCTCCTCGTACCGATCCTGTTGACCCGCGCGCGCCACCTGGCCCTGTGGGGCCGGACCGGCGAGGCCCGCGAGGACGTGGCGCTCGCGCGCCGGTACTCCGCGGACCTGACGCTGACCCTCGGGGCCATCGCCGCCGACCAGACCGCCGGGCTCGTCGACTCGCTGTGCGGTGCGCATGCGGCCGCGGCCCGCCACTACGGGGCGGCCGCGGCCGGGCTCGTCGCGCTCGGGCAGACCACGACGGCGGCGACGCTCCGGGTGTACGCGACCCGTGAGGTGTTCCGCGCGGGGGCCGGCATCGACGCGACGGCCCTCGCGGGCCCGGTCGGGGTGACGCTGGAGACCCGTGCGCTGGCCGTCCACCTGGCTCTGCGGGCGCGGGTGGCCGCGGGCGCCGGTGCGTTCGACGAGGCCCGCACCGCCGCGGACCGGGCCGTCGCCGCCCTCGACCGCACCGACGACCCCTGCCTGATCGGCGACGTGTGGTTCGAGGCCGCCCGGGCGCTGCACGCGGCCGGGGCCACCGGACGGGCCCGGGGCGCGGCTCGGCGGGCGCTGGCGTCCCTGACGGCGAAGGAGGCCGTCCTCCCGGCGGCGGCGGTGAGGGCTTGGCTGACCGACCGAGAGGAGAACAGGTGAGCGATCCACCGTGGAGGCGGTCGGCGCGGCCCTACACCCCGGGTGTACCGGCCTGGGGCGCGAAGACCAGTACGCAGACCTTCGAGGAGTTCTCGGCCAGTGCGATGCGCGACGTCTCCCCGGGGTGGGCCTGGGGCGGCGGCGACGGCGCGGGGGTGCGCGTCTGCGTCGTCGACAGCGGAGTACAGGGCGACCACCCGCTGGTCGGCGGGGTCGACCGGTCGGTGACCACCGTGGAGAACGGGGACGGCGCGGTGGTGATCGAGGAGTGCGCTCCCTCTGACCGGGCCGGGCACGGCACCGCTTGCGCGGGTGTGATCCGCTCCCTCGCGCCGAAGGCCTCCGTGTCCTCTGTCCAGGTACTGACCGACGGCAAGACGGGCAGCGGAGCGGCCCTCCTCGCCGGGTTGTCCTGGGCCGTCGACCAGGGCTTCGACGTGATCAACCTGAGTCTGGCGACCACGCGGCCGGCCATCTCGGCGCAGCTGCACGACCTGGTCGACCGGGCCTACTTCCGCCGGTGCGCGCTCGTCGTCTCGGCCCACAACCGACCGGTGCCCAGCTATCCGTGGTCGTTCTCCTCGGTGATCTCGGTCGCGAGCCACGACGAGGACGATCCGATGACCTACTACTACAACCCGGCCCCGCCCGTGGAGTTCCACGCCCGCGGCGTCCGCGTCCCCGTGGCCTGGGCCGGCGGCGGGACCATCCGCTCGACGGGCAACAGCTTCGCCGCGCCGCACATCTCGGGGCTGTGCGCGCTGGTCCTCGGCAAGCATCCATGGCTCACCCCCTTCCAGTTGAAGACGGTTCTCTATCTGTGCGCCGGCAACGTGGTCGGCCGATTCGGAGGCGCGCATGACACTCCCCGTTGACGGCGCGACGCCCACGGAGCGCCGACTGTTGCAGTCCATCGTGGAAGTCGCCCGGCACACCTTCGGCGCCGCGGCCTCCTCGATCTTCCTCGTCGACCCCGGCGCCGGGGACCTGGTCTTCGAGGCCGTGGCCGGGGAGGGGGACGGCCAACTCGTCGGATCGCGCTTCCCCGCGGGCACCGGCATCGCCGGCTGGGTGGCGGCCTCGGGGCAGTCGATGCTCGTCGACGACCTGCGCGAGTCGAAGCACTTCTCGGGCGACGCCGCCGCGTCCACCGGCTACGTTCCCAACAGCATCATGGCGGCGCCCCTGTTCAGCGCCGACGCGTGCATCGGCGTGCTGGAGGTGCTGGACCGCGGCGTCAACGGCGCCCGGGAGATGGCCGACGTGGAACTGCTGGACCTGCTCGCCGCCCAGGCCGCCATCGGCCTGGAGCTCCTGACGCGTCTGCGCGCCACGGAGCCGAACCAGCGCTCCGACAAGGCCCTGCGCCTGCTCGCGATGGCGGAATCCCTGCTGGAGGACGCGCATGGCTGAGCACTGCGTGCTCATGCTCAGCAGACGCGGGGACAGGGAGGCCGCCTCGGTGGCCTCCCTGTTGCACCGGATCGGCGTGCCCGTCCACCGCCTCGACGCCGACGCGTTGGAGGACGTCGAGGCCACCTGGGAGCCCGGCGGGGCGATGACGTTGGACGGACACCGGTTCGTGCCCACCGTGACGTGGCTGCGTCACTTCTCGCCGCGGGCCGCTCCGGTCGCGCACCCGGCCGACGGGCAGATGCTCTACCGCGATTCGTGGGCCGCCCTGGCCCGGCAACTGGCCGCCGTGTCACGGATCGTCATCGGCTCCGGCGACGCGGGGCAGCTGTGCCGGCTGGCCGGGGCGCGGGCCCTCGGCGTGCGGGTCCCGCGGGGCGTCGTCACCACCGATCCCGCGACCGCGGCGGTGGAGCTGGAGCGCGGGCGGGGCCCGGGCGGGCGGTACGTGGTCAAGGTGCTCGACCGGCACTTCGTGGAGCCCGAGCCCGGCGCCCTTTCCTGGTTCCTGCCCCAGGTCCTGGAGCGTTCACAGCTGTCGGGCGGGCTCGGTCTGCCCGGCGGCACACCGGTCGTGGTCCAGGAGTACGTGGAGCACGACGCCGAATTCCGGGTCTACCTCGTGGGGCGGGAGGTCCTCTCCTTCTCGGTGGAGAAGGACCATCCCCGTGACGTCTGGTCCCGTCCGGACCGCGTGCGGGTGCGCCGCGTGCGGACGCCGGACGCCGTGGCCGGGGCGGTAGCCGCCCTGGCCACGGCGTGGGACCTCTCCTACGGGGCGTTCGACTTCCTGTCGGACCGTGGCGAAGCCGTGTTCCTGGAGGTGAACGCCCATGGCGACTGGGACTGGTTCGAGCGGAAGGCCGGGGTCGACGTGGTGACCCGGGCGGCCGTCCGCACCCTGCGGGACCTCCACCGGTCGGCCGCCGGCGGCTCCGGCCCCGGACCGGTCGGTCTGCTCACCTTCCTCGGTGCGGGACCGGCCCCCCGCGGCTAGGCGGCCCGGCCGTCACAGCTTGCGGCACAGCAGGGCGTCCGGGGTCTTGCCCTTGGCCCACGCGCCGGTGAAGGCGATGCCCGCGGCGTACTCGTCCGTGGCGCACTGCCCCTTGTAGTTGCCGGAGGCGAACTCCCCCCCGGGGCCGCCGGCCGGCCGGCCGTCACCGCGGTCGAACCAGACGGTACGGCCGTTCGTACCGAGCGTCCGGCCCGCCCGGGCGCACTGGACCGCGGAGACCGTCTGCCCCCGCAGGCTGTACCCGGTCATGAACTGGTCCGGCCCGCACTGGAACTTGGTGTAGCCACCCGCCCAGTCGCCCTGCTGGACGTAGCGTTCGTCCCTCACCACGGTCGACACCGGGACGGGCTGCGCCAGTCCGGGGGCTCCGGCGTCGGTGCACAGCCCGCGCCCGTCACGGTGTGACAGGCCGATGAGCCGCTGTCCGTCGGGGCAGTTCCCCTTGCGGGCTCCCTGGTCCCAGTCCCCGAGCGCCCTCGTGCGCGCCGACTGGACCGCGTCGGCGTGGTCGAGGTTGAGCATGTCCCACATGTCGGAGACCGCGACGGGTCCGCTTTTCTGGGGTGCGTTCACGAGCCGGTTCCAGTTCGCGGCGCGCCAGTCGGCGCCGTCGAGGATCCCGGAACGGCGGCCCGCCGCGTCGAAGTTGAGGATCGACCAGCTGCCGTGTCCGGTCCAGCCGACCAGGGGCCAGTAGGCGAAGTCGGTGTCGTTGGAGACCAGGTAGTCGACGAGGTTGCCGAACCAGGCGCGGGCCTGCGGGTTGGTCTCGTCGCTGCCGATGCCGAACTCGCTGATCCACAGCGGCGCCGTAAAGTGGCTGCCGGTCTCGGTCACGTAGAACGCCTGGCGCTTGAGGGTCGCGAACAGGTCGTCGCGGGAGAGCTCCTGGTAGCGCGGGTCGTGCGTCTCACCCATGCCGGTCGCGCCGGTGTGGTTCGGACCGGTGTAGCCGTAGAAGTGCGCCGCGTACACCAGCTTGTTCGAGGCGACGAGGGTGTGCGAGAGGGTGCGCACCGGCTCCAGGGTGGGCCGCCCGTGCGGCAGTCCGTCGGCCGGGACGCCCTGCCAGTTGATCCCTTCGACGACCACCAGCAGATCGGGATTGGCCTCGGTGAGGAGCCGGTCGCCGAGGTGCTGGGACGCGGCCCACCAGTCGTGGCCGTCGCCCCAGTTCCAGTTGGCGTCGTCGGTGACGGTGCGGCGGACCTCGTTGTAGAGGTCGGCGCCGACCACCCGCTTGTTGTCCTTGTAGCGGCGGGCGAGGCCGATCCAGTCGTCCTCCCACTGCGCCGTGGACTGGCTGGTGTTCCAGCGCTCGTTGCCGTCCAGACCGCAGCAGAAGCGCGAGGTGTTGGTGTGGTTGTTCAGCACGACCGCGAAGCCCTCGGCGGTGGTGGCCGCGATGACGGCGTCGAAGACCTGGAGCGGGGTCTTGCCGCGCAGTTCCGGGTTGGCCGCGACCGAGGCGTCGGAGACCGGGCGCTGGTCGTGGAGCATCTCGTTCGAGAACGGGAGCCGGATGCTGTTGATGCCGAGCTCGTGGAACCCGTCGAGGATCCGGGAGACCGGCGCGCGGTCCAGGCCGAGGGGCATCTCGTCGGCCTTCTCGCCGTCGTGATGGCTCGCCGGGTCGTTGATGTCACCGGAGCCGCTCCAGGACCCCTGGGCGCCGTGCCAGTTCGCGGACTTGAGTTTGAAGCGGTTGCCGTCCGCGTCGACGATGTAGCGGCCCCGCGTACTGAGGGGTCCGCGCCAGGAGTCGGACAGGGCGGCCGGTGCGCCGGCCGCCGCGGGAGTCGCGGTCGTCTCGGCCGCGGACGCGAGGGCTGCCGGGGAGGCGCCGAGCGCTCCGAGCAGGAGCGCCGCGGCGAGTACCGCCGGTGGTAGGGGTCTTCTCACTGTGTCCTCCGAGGGGCCTGGGGGTGGACGTGCGTGGTGGGACGCTGGTGCCGTGGTGCGGTGGTGCGGTGGTGCCGTGGTGCCGTGGTGCGGTCGTGGGAGGCCGGGCTCGTGCGGTCAGCTTCCGACGCTGCCGAGGACGGCGACGCCTCGCGGTGCGAGGCTCACGTGGCGGACCAGGGGCCTCCTCTCGTCGAGCAGGTCTCGGCGGTCGGCGGGCAGCGTCACCTCACTGGGCCCGTCCGTGTGGTTGAGCAGGATGAGGATGTCGTGACCCGCGCCGTGCCGGATCGCGGCCTGGACGCCGGCGGGCAGGCCGGGCAGCACGGGAGTGACTCCCGCGTCGGCGAGCGCGCGGTCGACGAGGGCGCGCATCGTGAGGGGGTCGGGCCGGGTCGCGACGTAACGGGCCGTCCCCGCGCCGTGGGTGTGCACCGTGGCCGCCGGGCGGTCATGGTCCCAGTCGGGCCCGGCGAAGAGCAGTTCGGCGCGGGCCCCGGCGAGCTTCACGTCCTCGCGCCACAGCGAAGCCGGTGCGGGGGTGAGGGCCGGGCCGTCCCCGTCCGGGACCCTGAGCGGCACCGGCTCACCGACGGCGGCCGGCCAGAACTCCTCCACGCGTACGCCCAGTACGTCGGCCAGGGGTGCCGGATAGCCGCCGGTGTGCACGCGGTCGTGCTCGTCGACGATCCCGGTGAAGAACGACGCGAGGAGGGATCCCCCGTCCGCCACGAAGGCACGTATCCGCTCCGCGTTCCCGGCCGACAGCAGGTAGTGGCTGGGCAGCACCAGCAGCTTGTACGGCGAGAGGTCCGCGGAAGGGTGGACGACGTCGACGCCGACGCCCGCCTCGAAGAGCGGGGTGTAGTGGTCGAGGACCCGGTCGAGGCAGCGCACGCCGTCCGAGGGGTGCGAATCGAGCTCGAGGGCCCACCAGTTGTCCCAGTCGAAGACGACCGCGACCTCGTTGCGGACGTGCGTGCCGGCCAGCTCGGGCACCCGGGCCAGTTCCCGGCCCAGCTCGCGCACCTCGGCGTGCACCCGGGTCTCGGCTCCCGCGTGCGGGACCATGCCGGAGTGGAACTTCTCCGCGCCGCCCCGGGACTGCCTCCACTGGAAGTACATGACGGCGTCCGCGCCCTGCGCGACGGCCTGCCAGCTCCACAGCCGCATCCGGCCCGGAGCCTTGCCGCCGTTGCGGCCCCGCCAGTTGACGGCGGAGGGGGCCTGCTCGGTCAGCAGCCACGGCTGCCCTCCGCCCGCGCCGCGCACGAGGTCGTACGACAGCGCCCCGCCGGTGTGCGCGGCCTCCCAGTGCGGGTCCGGGTAGCTGTCGAGGGCGAGTACGTCCATCTCGGGCGCCCAGGTGTGGACGTCGACCGCCTTGTGCCCGGCCAGGAAGTTCGTGGTCACCGCGATGCCGGGGGTGACGCGGCGCAGTACGTCGCGTTCGAGGGTGAAGCACGTGCGCAGGGCGTCGCTGCTGAACCGCTTGAAGTCGAGCTGCTGGGAGGGGTTGGGGTAGGTGGGTGCGGTGCGCGGGGGCAGGACCTGGTCGAAGGAGGCGTAGCGCTGTGACCAGAAGTCGGTGGACCAGGCGTCGTTGAGTGCGTCGATGTCGCCGTACCGGGCCGTCAGCCAGTTCCGGAAATCGGCGGCGGAGGTGTCGCAGAAGCATTCGGCGACATGGATTCCGTACTCGTTGCCCACGTGCCACAGCCCCAGCGCGGGGTGATCGCGGTAGTGCGTGGCGACGGCTTCGACCAGCCGGACGGCCCGGTCGCGGAAGACGGGGCTGGAGGGGCAGAAGTGCTGGCGGCCGCCCGGGGACAGGACGCCGCCGGAGGCGGTGACCGGCAGGATCTCGGGATGCTCGGCGGTGAGCCACGGGGGCGGCGACGCGGTCATGGTGGCCAGGTCGGCGGTGATGCCGTGTGCGGCCAGGTCGTCCATCACGGTGTCGAAGAAGCCGAAGTCGTAGGCGTCGCGGGCGGGCTCGACGCGGGCCCAGCCGAAGATGGCCAGGTTGACGATGTTGACGCCCGCCTCGTTCATCAGGCGCAGGTCCTCGGCGCGGGTGGCGTCGTCCCACTGCTCCGGGTTGTAGTCGCCGCCGAATCCGAGGCCGCCCAGTCGCGCGCCGAGGGCTCGGGCACGGTCGTGTGCCGGAGAGTTCATCTTTCTTACCCCTTCAGGTCCTTCGGGAGGTCTTTACGTCTCGTACGCGGCGAATCGGTGGCCGTGCCGGCGCCGGCGTCGCGAGCGGTGCGCCGGGCCGGCGGCGGGGCGAGCCCGACCGGGGCCGGGGCCACCACAGGCGGCCGCCGGGGCGGCCCGACGGCGCGGGCCCGAGGGGGCGGGGCCCGGGGGCGGGGCCGACGGAGCGCCGGACCCCGCACGGCTCAGCCCCGCGGCGGCGCGGTGCTGTCGCGCTCCACCAGGGAGGGCATGACGGACACGACGGACGAGTCCGCCGACGGATCGCCTTCGATCTGGCTCAGGAGGCGTTCCACGCAGGCCGCGCCGACCCGGGAGAGGTCCTGGTCGATGGTGGTCAGCGGCGGGAGGAAGTGGGCGGCTTCGGCGATGTTGTCGAACCCGGCCACGCTCACGTCCTCCGGAACCGAGCGCCCCGCGTCGTGGAGCGCCCGCACGAGCCCGAGCGCCATCTGGTCGTTGGCGGCGAACACCGCGGTGACCTCCGGCCGGCCGGCGAGTTCCCGGCCCGCCCGGTAGCCGCTGTCGGCGCTCCAGTCGCCGTGGACGACCGGAGGGACCGGGGCGCCCGCCGCCCGGAGCACCCGCTGCCACGCCTCGGCACGGCGGCGCGCGGGGTGGGAGTCCTGCGGGCCGGCCAGGTGCCAGACCGTGGGGTGGCCGAGCCCCAGCAGGTGTTGCACGGCGAGTTCCGCGCCGGCGGCGTGGTCGGTGTGGACGCCGGGGTAGCGGTGGTCGTCACCGCCGTCGACGACCACGACCGGAAGCCCGTGGGGAAGCATCAGCGAACCGGGCAGGATCTGCGCCTCGTTGACGATGACCCCGTCGACTGCATGGCCGCTGAGCCGCCGGAACGCGTCCAGTACCGCCTCTTG
Organism: Streptomyces sp. NPDC006544; assembly: GCF_040611715.1. NCBI lineage: Bacteria > Bacillati > Actinomycetota > Actinomycetes > Kitasatosporales > Streptomycetaceae > Streptomyces > Streptomyces sp. NPDC006544. The sequence goes on from NZ_JBEXOV010000064.1 coordinate 38,805, forward strand.
CGTCTGCGCCTGGGGCACGACGACGTTGACCGAGTATTCCGTCGACTGCACGGCCGAGACGATCGACTCCAGCGTGCGCGCGTTTCCGTGCGCCTTGAGGTCGAAGCTGATGACGCCGATCATCCGGAACTTGCCGGTGGCCAGCGCCCGGGCCGCGGTGTTGGGACGGTACCCGAGCATGCGCACGGCCCGCACGACCCGGTCGCGGGTCGCGTCGTCGACCCGGGCGGTCCCGTTGACCACCCGGGAGACGGTCTGCGCCGAGACGCCCGCCATGGCCGCGACGTCCGCCATCGACGGGGGTCTGTGGCGGTCCGCGGCCGGTGTTCGGGGCTTGCGCGGTCGCTGCCCGTCCTTCGCCATGGTGCAGCTCCTCTCGCGCGGTGATGCCCAGGCATCCTCCGGGCCTTCCTCATGTTTGCGCGAACACGGCCCTCTGGTCAACAGGAAGTCAGAAGTCCACCTTCGGCGCAGCGCGGCTGTCCGGCGCCCGCCGTTCCTCCGGATGCCCTGATGGCACAAGGAATCTGACGCTCCCACAGAAGACTCTGGCAAAACTCTTGACAGTCACTGACACCTCTCGACACACTTCCGAACCGCGCCACCGTGTTGGCGCTAACATGCATCGGAGGTCTTATCCGTGAGAGTCGACCAAGCCCCGCTCGGCGACGGAGGCACCGCCGACCGCCACCGCAGGCGGCCGCGGTGAACAGGCGCGGCGCTGTTCGGCGCAACCTCACCGCCCACGCGTTCCTGCTGCCGTTCCTCTGCGTCTTCGCGATCGGAGTGGTCGCCCCGCTCATCTACTCGGTCAACCTGAGCCTCTATCAGGAGCGCTTGATCGGCGGGAGGGTCTTCACCGGCCTGGACAACTACACCAAGGCGTTCAAGGACAGCCTCTTCCACGCCGGCCTCGGCCGGGTCGCGCTCTTCTTCGCGATCCAGGTACCGCTCATGCTCGCCCTCGCCCTCGTCGCCGCCCTCGCGATCGACAGCGGACGGCTGCGCGCCCCGGGCCTGTTCCGCATCGGCATCTTCGTTCCCTACGCCGTCCCGGGCGTGGTCGCGGCCCTGATGTGGGGCTACCTGTACGGCGACCGGTTCGGCCTGGCCGGCGAGATCGGCGATCTCCTGCACACCGAGTTGCCCGACCTGCTCTCCGGGAGCTGGATGCTCGCGTCGATCGGCAACATCGTCACGTGGTCGTACGTCGGCTACAACATGCTGATCTTCTACGCGGCCCTGCGCTCCATCCCCGAGGAGCTGTACGAGGCGGCCGAGGTCGACGGCGCGGGAGCCTTCCGCAAGGCGTTCAGCATCAAACTGCCGGCGCTGCGTCCGGCGCTGCTGATGGCCACGACCTTCTCCGTGATCGGCAGCTTCCAGCTCTTCAACGAGCCGAGCGTGCTCCAGTCCCTGGCACCCGCCGCCGTCACCACCAACTACACGCCCAACATGTACGCCTACAGCCTCGCTTTCGACGGGCGCCAGTTCAACTACTCGGCCGCCGTCGCGGTGCTGCTCGGCCTGGTCACCGTGATCGTCGCGTACGCCGTCCAGCGCGCGACCGTCCGAAGGGAGCACCTCCTGTGACCACCACCGCCCCGGCCACCGCTGCCGCCCCCGCCGCCACCCCCACCGCGTCCAGGGCGGCCTCCCGCCGCCGGCCGGCCAGGTCCACCGCGCTGACCGTGGCGATGGGCCTGATGCTCGCCTACACACTGATCCCCCTGCTCTGGCTCGCCATCAGCGCGACGAAGTCCAATCAGACGCTGTTCGACTCGCCCGGACTGTGGTTCGGGGACGGCTTCCACCTGTTCGACAACGTCCGGGACGTCTTCACCTACGACGGCGGGATCTACCTGCGCTGGTTCGGCAACACCGTGCTCTACTCGGCGGTCGGCGCGGGCGGGGCCTCGGTCATCGCGACGATGGGCGGCTACGCCCTGGCCAAGTTCGAGTTCGTGGGCCGGCGCGTGCTGTCCGCCCTGATCATCGGGGCGATATCGATCCCGGCGTCCGCCCTCGCGGTCCCCACGTACCTGCTGTTCAGCGACATGGGCATCGTCAACACGCCGTGGGCGGTCCTCCTGCCCTCGCTCGCCAGCCCTTTCGGCCTCTACCTGATGCGGGTGTACGCGACCGAGGCCGTGCCGGACGCGATGCTCGAGGCCGCCCGCCTCGACGGCGCCGGTGAGCTGCGGATCTTCTTCACCTTCTCGATGCGCCTGCTGGCTCCCGGCTTCGTCACCGTACTGCTGTTCACCCTCGTCGCCACCTGGAACAACTACTTCCTGCCGTTGATCGTGCTCAACGACCCGCGGCTGTTCCCCCTCACGGTGGGGCTGCGCCAGTGGGACTCGCTCGCGCAGGGCGGCGCCGCCGCCGGTGCCATACCGATCCTCCCCCTGGTGATCACCGGCAGCCTCCTGGCGATCGTCCCGCTGATCGTCGCGTTCCTCTTCCTCCAGCGCTTCTGGCAGTCGGGACTGGCCGCCGGCGGCGTCAAGCAGTAGTCCACGCCCCTCCCGTTCCCCCCTCCCCCTCCCGTTCCGCTTCGCGCGCCATCCCTCTCCACGTCCCCATCGAAAGGACCTGAAATGAGCAGATCCCCGCGCCTGCCGGCCCTCACGCGCACCCTCACCGCGGCCGGCGCCGCCGCCCTCTCCCTCTCCCTCACCGCCTGTGGCGGCGGCTCGTCCGCTTCCGACGGCGACGGGAAGGCCGACGCGGCGACGGTGCAGGCCGCACTGGACAAGCCCGCCGAGATCACCTTCTGGACCTGGGTCCCGAACATGGACAAGACGGTCGCGCTGTTCGAGAAGAAGTACCCGAAGGTCAAGGTCAACCTCGTCAACGCCGGGCGCTCCAAGGACGAGTACACGAAGCTGACCACCACGCTCAAGGCGGGCACGGGCGCCCCCGACGTCGCGCAGATCGAGTACTTCGCACTCCCCCAGTTCGCCATCTCCAAGTCGCTGGTCAACCTCGCCGACTACGGCGCGGCCGGCCTGAAGGACAAGTTCGCCGACTCGGCCTGGTCCCAGGTCAGCGTCGCGGGCGGGATCTACGGCATACCCCAGGACACCGGCCCGATGGCGATGTTCTACCGCAAGGACATCCTCGACCGGTTCGGTGCGACGCCTCCGCGCACGTGGGAGGAGTACGGCGCCCTGGCCAAGAAGATCCACGACGCCGATCCGAACGTCCTCCTCACCTATACCGACCCCGGCGACGCGGGTACGTCCAACAGCCTCATCTGGGACTTCGGCGGCAAGCCGTACACGGTCAACGGCACCACCGACGTCACCGTCAACCTCAAGGACGACCCCGGCGCGAAGGCCTACGCCGACACCTGGGGTCCGATGATCGAGAACAAGCTGGTCGACTCCACCGCGAGCTGGAACGACGAGTGGTGGAAGTCGATGGCGTCCGGAAAGTACGCGACCTGGCTGGCCGGCGCCTGGGCGCCCGCGGTGCTGGAGCAGAACATTCCGCAGAGCAGGGGCCAGTGGTCGGTCGCCCCCATGCCGGGCGGCGCCAGCGCGGAGAACGGCGGCTCGTCGGTCGCGGTCACCACGCAGGCGAAGAACAAGGAGGCCTCGGTCGCCTTCGCCCAGTGGCTCAACTCCGACCCCGAGGCCGTGAAGTCGCTCAACTCCGAGGTCGGCCTGTTCCCGGCGACCAAGGCGCTGCTCGACGACCCCGGCTTCCGCGGCGCCGAGGTGCCCTTCTTCCCCGGCAGCACGCCGAACGAGGTCTTCGCCGACATGTCGAAGGCGGTGCGGCCCGGCTGGCAGTACCTGCCCTTCCAGGTGTACGCGAACAGCGTCTTCAAGGACTCCGTCGGCCAGGCCCTGCAGCCCGGCGGCAACCTGCCCGGCGCCCTGGCCACCTGGCAGGAGCGCCTGAAGGCCTACGGCAAGGAAGAGGGCTTCACCGTCAAGTAGACGGTGGCGTTCTCCCCCACCGTCCGGCGGGCGGGACCGCCGGGACCCGAGGTCCCGGCGGT
>NZ_JBEXOV010000065.1:0-42754 GCF_040611715.1 Streptomyces sp. NPDC006544
AGCTACCTCGCCGGCCTCCACCTCCGCGCCGCAATGATCTGGATCGACGACCTGCTGAAGGCTCCCGAATGATCACGACATCACACAGGCCCTAGTAGGGCTTGGTCAGGTCGGTGCGAGGGTGGGTATGTCGCGGTGACAGGTGGGGCAGGCGCCGGCCCAGGCGGCGAGGAGACTCTGCAGTTCGCGGACGATTCGGTAGAGGCTCAGACCGGCGCCGTGGCTTTTGGGGCTCCGGCCAGTCGCTGGAGGGTGCAGAAGGCGTGGGCGGCGGAGACGAGGGTGACGTGGTGGTGCCAGCCGGCCCAGGTGCCGCCCTCGAAGTGGGCCAGGCCCAGGGCCTGCTTCATCTCGCGGTAGTCGTGCTCGATGCGCCAGCGGAGCTTCGCGAGGCGCACGAGTGTGGTCAGCGGTGTCTCCGCGGGCAGGTTCGAGAACCAGAACTGGATCGGCTCGGCCTGATCGGCAGGCCATTCGGCCAGCAGCCAGCACGCGGGCAGTTCCGGCCCGTCGACGGCTTTGCGGACCTCGCGGCCGGCGGCCCGGATCCGCAGGGCAACGAATCGCGCCGAGCTCGGGAACCGAGCACTTCCCCTCCACCAGGGCACGTCGCACGTCCTCCACCACACCCACACTCCTGAAAGCACCCAGACGATCCACCCTGGATCACGACTGGGACATGGTGCAGTTAACAGGCCTCTGGGCTGTCGAGGTGCCGTGGGACCGGGCCAGCCGCGTCGAGGCAAGGGACTTCTCCCGCTGGCTGCAGGTCGCAGGGCAGCCGTCGCGCCCTCACTGGCGGCGCCCCGACTCGGTCGGCCAGTGGGCTTCAAGCGGAAAGCCGTACGCGCCGTCGGTTCGTACATCACAGCGAGACGGTCTACGAACCTTCTACGACTGTCAGGTACGGGCGAAGGCGCGCAGGTCTTCGTTGAGACGGTCCGCATGGGTCGCGAACAGCCCGTGGCCCGCGCTCTCGTACACGTGGAGTGTTGCTCCCGGAATCATGGCGGCCGCGCGACGTCCCGTGAGGTGGAGCGGGGCGGAGGCGTCGGCGGAGCCGTGCACGACGAGGACCGGTCGGTCGATCTTCGCCAGCTCCGGTACGAGGTTCAGTGAGGGCAGGAGGTCGTTGAGGGCCGTCCCGGCCCGTGCCGTCGCTCCCTGGCAGAGGGCCACCATGTGCGCCACGTACGCGTCCGACACCGCAGGGCCCGGGAGGTGGCGGGCGAAGAAGGCGTCCGCCCCGTCGGTGAAGAACTTGGCGCGGTCCTGCCGGAAGGTCTCGTTGAATGCGCGGATGAGCTGCGGATCCAGTCCGTCGGCGTGATCCGAAGATCGGGCCGGTCCGGGCGCCATCCCGCTGACGAGAACGGCCCGGGCCACCCGCTCACCACCGTCGAGGGTCAGGTGGCGTACGACCTCGACGGTGCCGAATGAGTGCCCGACCAGCGTGACGTCGAGCAGGTTCAGGTGGTCGAGCAGAGAGCCCAGGTCCCCGGCCAGCGTGTCGAGATCGAAGCCGCCCCAGACGTCCTCGGACCTGCCGTGTCCCCTGCGGTCGAACCCCACGCACCGGAACCCCTCGGCCGCGAGCGGCAGCATCTGGTACTCCCACATCTCGGTGCTGAGGTAGGAGCTGTTGACGAAGACGATGACGGGTCCGTTCGCCGGACCGTAGTCGACGAAGTGGAGGCGAGTGCGATCGGTCGTGGACTCGAAGTACGGCATGACGCGGGTCCTTCCGTGGGGTGGCTGTGGGGCGTGGCACCATCCTTGCCCGGTGCCACAGGGGCGAGCCATTACCTCCGAGGTCATGGCCGAGGCGGATACCTGTTCTCCTGCGCCGGGAAATCGAGGCCAGCCGTTCGGGCATCTCAACGGCGCTCTTCGATCAGGCGAAAGGGAGTGGGTTTCTCGCCCTGAGGGGAGGCCCGCCCCCGCAACGGACCCGGGTTCGCGTCCCTGGGCGTCACCGTCGAACGGGTACCGACCGACAATGCGCGGGCCTACAGCGAGAACACCGGGTTAGGTTCTTCCGCTCGGTCCGGCAGCGTCGGCGGCTGGTGCGGCGGACCGGTCATCACAGGTTCAGATGCCCGCGAGGAACTCCCGGACCGCGATCGCCAAGCCCTCGGGGTCGGCCTGTTGGACGAAGTGGTCGGTGTCCAGGGCGCGGTAGACCGTGCCGGGGCGCCTGGAGCACATGGCATCGGCCTGTTCGGCGGGCAGGACCTGGCTGCGCAGTCCATGGATGAGGAGTGCGGGACAGTCTGTGGCGAGCCACTGTTTCCAGTGGTCGCCATGAACGAGGTTCTCGGAGTCCACGGTGTCCTGCGGGTGGAAAGGCAGTCGCCAGCCGGCGCCGTCGGGCAACGGGCGCAGCAACGGGCCAAGGACGGTGGCGAGGGGTCCACAGGCGGCGGCCAGTTCCTCGCGGGTGGCTGCGGTGTAGGGGAAGTTGAGGACGAAGGCGAGGGGTCTGGTTCCGTGGTCGGGGAAGTCGACCGCTGCGTCGACGTTTATCAACGCTTCGACCAGTTCCGGGCGTTCGGCGGCTAGGTGGAAGGCGTTGAATGCGCCGAGGGAGTGACCGAGGAAGACCGCGCGGTCGATGCCCAGGTGGTGGACGAGGGCAAGGAGGTCGGCGACGTAGCCGGCCCGCGTGTATTCGGGGGCACGGTCGGAGTCGCCATGGCCGCGCTGGTCCGGGGCTATCACCCGCCACTCCGGGCCGAGGGCTGCCGCCAGGGCAGTGAAGGACGCCCCCTCTGAGAGGTGGCCGTGCAGGGTGACGAGGGGGCGGCCAGTGCCGCCGAAGTCGAGATAGGACAGGGCGCGGCCGGCGACGGTCAGGGTGGCACGGGTGGGCTGGACGGCCATGACGGTTGTACTCCCTCGGTTCGTGTTATTACGGGCCTTTACCGAGACCAACCATACATACGTCTATGACGATTGTTCAATACATCTGTATGAATGCCGTGGAGGGGGCGCCACGCCGCCCGCCAGCCCAGCGGACGCTCACTCCACTGACCAGCCAATCCAACAACCCGGGCCCAGTCATTCCTCGACAACTGCCCAACCTCAACACCCAACCATCACCAGCGGGGCTGTGAACGTTCCGGGTTGGGCAATGCCGCTTAGACCGACCGGAAAAAGGATCACTTGAGGCGCCGGGCGGTGGGCGGATCGTCCCAGCGATATCGGCTCGTCGAGCGCCGGATGAGCATGCGGAGCGTGACGAGAGCGGCGGCGAGGTAGAGATAGAGATAGAAGTCCACGGCCTCGCCGCTTCGCTCGGTGCAGCGTCGCAGCTTGCCGTAGTCGTTCATCCAGGAGTGCGTGCGCTCGATCACCCAACGCTTGACGGCCTGGATCGGGGCGGGCACTCCCCTGCGGGCGATCGCGGCCGTGAATCCCAACTCGGCTACCATTACACGGGACTTGGTTCTGTCGTATCCGCGGTCGAGGTTGACGTTGACCGCCTCCGGGATCGTGCCGGCCTGTTCCCTGACCGCTGCCAGGGTGGGGCCGAGCAGCGGTGAGTCATGACGGTTCGCACCATCGGACACGATCCCCAGCGGGACCCCGCACGCGTCGGAGGCGACCGAGCGTTTCAGTCCCTGTTTGCCCCGGTCGACGGGCGAGCGTCCCGCCTTCTCCCCGCCGCACGGAGCTTTGGTGATGCAGCCGTCGACCGAGATCTCGCCGAGATCGAGGCCGATCATGCGGTCGTACGCCTCCAGGGCGATCTACTGGCGGTCGGCCTTAATAGCTCTGATTGCGGGGCGAGTTGGGGGCACACCACCGCATAAGTCGCCTACGCGTACGCGAGGGTCCTGCGTCATCCGGACGGGTGACGCAGGGCCCTCCGCCCGCTAGCCGCGCCGCCCGTCCGGCGGCCTGCCTTTGCCGATCCTCTCTGTTGACCCACGAAGCCCGCCAGGTCGCCGCCTGGCTGCGCGCGGTGGCCGCCGGGACGGTGTCTGTGACCGAACCTAATGCCGAGGGTCAGGCACCGCGCGGCCAGGCCGCACGGCGCAGACCCCGTGATCACACCAGCCACGAACAAGATCAGGAAGGGCGGCGGCTACCGCTTCGGGGAAGGCGGCGGCTCCGGCCACGGCCTCTCCGGCGGCTCCGGGCAAGGCCGCGGGGACGGCCACCAATACCGCGGCGACGGCGGTGAAGAAGGCCACCACCAAGAAACCCCCCCGCCAAAGCGACTGCGAACAAGACCGCCGCCACCGCGAAGACCACCACCGCGAAGAAGTCCGCCGAACCGCAGGCGCCCCAGGTGACGGAGCCCCCGCGGCGCGAACTCGTCCTGACCCTGCTGGTCGAGGCCGCGGAACCCCGCATGGACAGTGAGGTCGCCGCCGAACCGGCGCAGGCCCACCCCGAGCGCCCGGCCTCCGTCCAGGTGGTCCGCAACACCCTGGAGGCCTCGCCAAGAAGGGCGTCGTCGAGAAGGAGAACAAGCATGGTTCGGTCATGTACTCCGCGCCCCGGCCCGCAGCGAAGGAGCAGGCACCCTCGGCGGCCCCTGCCGCCGCTCCGGCGCAGGAGAAGGCCCCGGCCGAGGAGGAGGCCCCGGCTGAGGTCTGATCCACGGTGCTGCCCACCGCGCCCCGGCGGCCACCCCGGCCTGACGGCGGGGAGCCCCGGTCCGGGCTCCCCGCCGTCCGTCGGGGGTGGGTGCCCCTATATGTTTGGTCAAGGTGGAGGAGGGCTGGTTCGGGCGTCTGGAACGATGTGCCTGTGCATGCTGATGATCAGGTTGGCGAGGGTGTTTCTGCGGATCTCGCGGTGCTTCTCCGGAGCGCTGACGACAGCCGTCCGGTGATGATCGTGTCTTCCGTCTGTGGCGGTTGTGGCGGGCGTGTGTTCCTCGTGCTCTTTGACGATGTCGAGGGCGGAGCCGAGCGCATGTGTGTTGGTTGCGGCGTCCACGCGTTCATTGCTGATAGTGAGGAGTTTTGGGAGGACGCGGATCCTGGCGAGGCCGGCTGCCCGTGCGGAAGCCGGGAGTTCGAGGTGGCAGTCGCGTTCTCGCTTGCCGACGACGGGCTGGTCCGATGGGTGACGGTTGGGCTGCGGTGCCGGAGGGATGGCGCCGTGGGGGTCTATGCCGAATGGAAGATCGATTACGGACCCACGGACCACCTCCTGACCATGGTCTAGATCTGTGGGACGACGGCCCGAACAGGCTGGGGTTCGTAAAAGGTTCCGTCGCGGAGCATGGCGAAGAGGACGTCGGCCCGGCGCCGGGCGAGACAGAGCAGAGCCTGAGTGTGGTGCTTCCCTTGGGCGATCTTCTTGTCGTAGTAGGCCCGCGATGCCGGGTCGCCCAAGGCCGCGAATGCGGAGAGGAAGAAGGCCCTCTTGAGCTGCTTGTTTCCCCTGCGGGAGGGCTGTTCGCCCCGGATCGAGGACCCGGAACTGCGGGTCGCGGGCGCGAGACCGGCGTAGGCGGCGAGGTGGCCGGCGGTCGGGAACGTGCTGCAGTCACCGACCTCGATCAGAATCCGTGCTCCGGTCCTGACGCCGACTCCCGCATCGACCTCAGGACCTTCGAAAGAGGGTGAGCCTCCAGGAGCTCCTCGATCCGCCCGGCCAGGAGTTTGCGCTGGTCAAGGACGGCGGTCAGAGATGGGGCCAGGCTCGGGACGATCAGCGCGGCCGCCTCGGTCCCCGGAACCGTGACCGTCTGTGGACGGTCGCGTAGTTCGGCTCTGTCGGGGATCTTGTGATGTCGCCGGGCTGAGCTGGGCAGTCTCCGGGTGTGCGGTTCAGGGGTTTTGGGGCGGTTGTTGCCGCATCTGTCCGGTGTTGTCATCGAGTCGATCAAGCGAACGGCAGGGGTCATCACGCTTCGCGCGGGGTGTCAGGCGTCGCCGGTGAGATGCCCGGGATGCGGCATGCCGTCGTGGCGGGTGCACGGCCGGTACGTCCGCCGGCTCGGCGACGCGCCCGTGGCCGGCAGCCCCGTAGTCATCGAGCTGACTGTGCGCCGGTTTAAGTGTCTGAGCAGCCGGTGCCCGGCTGTGCCGTTCGCCGAGCAGATCGAGGGGCTGACCAGGCCGCATGCCCGGCAGACGCAGATGCTGCGGTCGATGCTTGCCTCGATCGCTCTGTGCCTGGCGGGCCGTCCCGGCGCCCGCCTGGCCGCGGCCCTCGGGATCCGTATCGCCAAGGACGCCCTGCTGGACCTGCTCCGCTCGGTTCCGCAACCACCGGTTGGCGCCGTCAGGTTCCTGGGAGTGGACGATTTCGCTCTGCGCAAGGGCGACTCCTACGCGACGATCCTGGTTGATCTGGAGGCCCGCCGCCCGGTCGATGTCCTGCCCGGCCGGGAGGCCGAGCCGCTGGCCGTGTGGCTTCGTCGACACCCGGAGGTGGAGGTGATTTGCCGGGATCGGGCCGGCGCCTACGCGGAGGGAGCCCGAACCGGCGCCCCGCAGGCGATGCAGGTCGCCGATGCCTGGCATCTGTGGCGGAACGTCGCGGATGCGGTGGAGAGAACGGTCGGATCCCACCACGGGTGCATCCAGGCCGCGTTCGCGGAGACCGCGGTAATGGCGGAGGCGACCGCGAGGGACCTGGTCACGCCGGAGCCGTCCAGACCGATGGCCGTGCCGTTCGTCCCGCCGGACAGCACGCTCGACGTCAGCGGCCAACCCCGGCGCCTGGTGGCCCGCACGACAGAGAGATACGCGGCGGTCCAGACTCTGCTGGCCGAGGGAAAGTCGCTGGCGGCGATCGGCCGGACACTGCGGCTGGACCACTCCACCGTCCGCCGCTTCGTCCGAGCCGACAGCCTCGATGAACTCCTGGTCAAAGCCACCGGCAGGCTGTCTCTCCTGGATGAGCACAAGCCCTACCTCCACGCCCGCTGGCTGGAGGGCTGTCACGACATTCCCCAGCTCCACCGGGAACTGGTCGACCGCGGATTCACCGGGAGCGTCCAGTGCCTCCGCCGCTACTTCCGCGTCTCAGACCTCTCCGCCAACCAGGACGGAAGCAGCAGCCGGTGTCCCGGCCGCGGCCCAGGTCGGCCCCGAAACCTCGACGCGTCGTCCGCTGGATCATGACCAACCCCCAGCACCTCGCGGCCGCCGACGCCGCGGAACTGAAGGAGATCCGCACGGCCTGTCCTCACCTCGACGCTGCCGCACGGCACGTCCACGACTTCGCTGAAATGCTCCACCACCTCCGCGGAGACCAACTCCCCAACTGGATGGACCGTGTCCTTGCCGACGACCTCCCGGCCTTACATTCCCTGGTCAGCGGCCTAAGACGAGACTTCGACGCCGTCACCGCAGGACTCTCCACCTCATGGAGCTCCGGGCAGGTTGAGGGCCACGTCACCCGCGTCAAGCTCATCAAGCGCATGGCCTACGGCCGAGCCAACCTCGACCTCCTACGCCAACGTGTACTGCTGGGCCCCTGACCTTGCGACAGCGACCTCCCGCTGTGAGATCGCCTGAACCTGCCGTCTATTCTGAACGCGTTCAGTCAGGTGTGGAGGTGGGATGTGGATGAGCACTTCAGCGAGACGGTGGTCGGCTCTGGTCGCCGCGTTGGCGTGGGCCTGCGTTGCTTGCGCTGATGCAGGTGGAGACGCGGCTCGCATTGATCAGTCGGCGCTGACGGGCGAGTGGAGTAGTCCGGGCGGCGCTCGGCTTCGATTGCGGGCGGACCGCGGTATGACGGGGGAAAGCCTGAACAGCGCGATGTTGGGAGGCACATCGTGCCCGGACACGGCAACCGGACGCTGGAGCTTCTTCAGCTCGCCGGACGACTCGGGTTTCATGTTCGCCGATGACACGTTCACCAGCGGCGACGCCATCTCTGTGCGCATCGACGACCCGAAGGACTCCTGTCTTCTGTCAGTTCAGGTTCGGCGAGACGAGCACGGACTCAATCTGTGTCTGGTAGAGGACCTTGACTCTGGCTGTTCCGCCGAAGAGCTTCTGCGCCTTGAGCCGGTTACGCCGACAGGACAGGTAGCAAAGTGACCCACTGCCCCTGCCTCTAACGGAGCATCACAAGATCCCCGACAGAGCCCGAATTCCCCAGGTACCCGCCTCGCTGGGGGCTGCGGGTGTTCCTCCTCCTATGGGCACCTCGACAAGGGAGCAGAGTGGATCTCAGAGCACCGGTACCGTCTCGAAGACTTGGGCCGTACGCGTTGACCGATCACGGGATCGCGGCACTGCCGGCACGCTACGAGTTCGGTGATTCCTGTGTCCGCCGGGTGATCCTTGACCAGGAGTTCGGACGGAAACCACGGGGGCGGGCCGTCAGACTTGTGATCGACGTTCGGGTGGTGGACGAGGCCCTGCGTTGGGAGCCGGTGTGCCTGGACCTGGTCGACGTGAAGCGATTTCGGATCGACGAGAGCCAGGGCTCTCCTGCGGGGGTGCTCTACGATCCCCCGCAGTTCACCCGGTTCGATGGGCTGATGCAGGTCGACTGTGCGCTGAGCGTTTGGCGGCCTTCGTCCGGGGAGTGGGCAGGAGGTCTTCGAAGGCTCGGAGTTGGTCTTCGAGGCGGTCGAGGGCACGTGGAGTGTCCTGGAGCCGTGGAGCGTGTGACACCGCGCCCGCTACCAAGCACTTGCCTCGGCATCGAGCTGCCACACCCCCGTTACGGAGAACTCTTCCGGCCAGGGTGAAGCCGGTGCTCAAGCCCCTCATTAGCGGTCCGTCGATGCCTCCGGGCCCGGTGACACCACCCCCCGGATCATCAACCGCAACAAGGGGGAAGTCATGCCGGACCCGAAGGCCGGTAGCCCCATTGCGGAGCCACGAAGACGGTAACGGGGGGGGGCGGGGCGCGGGGGCACTGGAGGGCGTTTAAGCTTCCGTGACGGGGCCACCGGCCGGGACGGATTGACGGGCCAGGCGGTCAGCCAGGCGCGCAGCCACGCAGCCGCTGCCTGAGTAGCCGGCTATCCGCGCGAGGGTTTCCCGGCGGCCTGGCCGGTGCGGGTGTGCGACGCCGCCTCGGTGCGGGGCCGCAGCCCGTGGAGCGCGGCCTCGACGACTCGGTCGGCGTACTCCGCGGTCAACGGCCCCGTGCGCTGCAACCAGCGGTTGAGCAGCGGGCTCCAGAGCAGTTCGACCGCGAGGTCCAGATCGGTGTCGGCGTCGAGTTGACCGGCCTCCTGGGCGCGGCGAAGCCGGTCGCGCTTGATCCGCCGCATGGGTTCGTGTAGACGCTCGGCGTACGCCGCCGCAAGTTCCGGGTCGTGCACGATCTCGGTGTTGAGGGCCCGTAGCGGCTCGTCGTAGCGGGCGTCGTTGAGTTCGTCGACGGTGGCCCGCAGGACGGTTTTGAGGTCGGCCTCGATGTCGCCGGTGTCGGGCAGCGCGGGGTCGCCGCTCGCGTGGTCCTCGCTGAGCATGAGGAACGCATCGAAGAGCACGGTGCCCTTGGACGGCCACCAGCGGTAGATCGTCTGCTTGCCCACGCCCGCACGCGCGGCGATGGCCTCGATGCTCAGCTTGGCGAAACCGACCTCACCGACCAGGTCGAAGGCGGCCGTCAGGATGGCCTTGCGGGAGGCTTCGTTGCGGCGGCCGGCATCGGGGAGGCTCTTCGACTGCTTGGTCATGGCCCCAACCTAGCAGGCGGACGAAACGAGACGGTCCGTCTTGACAATTGCCTCATCCGCCCTCATGCTGAAAATCAACGAGACGCAACGTCTCGTCTAGTCGAGAGAGGGAGACACCATGCGTGCGTCATCCACACCGGGCCATCGCGTCTGGTTCATTACGGGCGCGGGGCGAGGGCTCGGGCGTGCTTTCGCCGAGGCTGCGCTCGCCGCGGGCGACCACGTCGCAGCCGCCGCGCGCACCATGGGGCCACTGGAGGAGCTGGCCGCCTCACACCCTCCTGGGCGCGTACTCCCCCTCGGTGTCGACGTCACCGACAGGGAGGCGGTGCGCGCGGCTGTCGCGGAGGCGGTCGGCCATTTCGGGCGGCTCGACATCGTCGTCAACAACGCCGGGATGCTGGCGATGGGCATGGTCGAGGAGTTCACCGAAGCCGAGGCCAGAGCCCAGCTGGACGTCAATTTCTTCGGCGCACTGTGGGTGAGCCAGGCCGTGTTGCCCACGCTCCGGCATCAGGGCTCCGGACACATCGTGCAGATCTCCAGCATCGCCGCCCTGGGCGGGTTTCCGAGCACCGGGCTCTACAGCGCGAGCAAGTTCGCGCTGGAGGGCATGAGCGAGGCGCTGGCCCTGGAGGCGGCCGGCTTTGGAGTGAAGGTGAGCATCGTCCACCCCGGGGGCTACTGGACCGACCTCTACACGGCGATGCGCAACACGAGCGCCCTGGGTCCCTACGCCTCGCTGCGGGAGGAGCTGGAGAAGCAGTTCGCGCAGGGGTCGGTCGACAGCGACCCGAAGCTCGCCGCCCGGGCCCTGCTCACCCTGGTCGACAGCGACGACCCTCCGCGGCGCCTGCTGCTCGGTGGCACGGCCTACGACCTCGCGTTCGATCTGGCGCACCAGCGGATGGCCGCATGGGCGGCCTGGGAACCCGTCAGCCGGGCCGCCGAACAGCCGATACCCGCGCCCAACCCCTAATGCTCCAGCCAACACGACCGAATCACCATGGACACCCTGAACGCGTTGAAAGACTCCGGCATGTTTTGCCCTCGACCACGCCGGAACTATGCGGTAGAGATAGGCCGTTGCGGACAGCTTCGGAGTCGCCGCGGAGGTTGCGGGCGAAACCAGCGAGCGGAGCGAGGTCCTCCTGTTCGGCATCGGCGATCCAGTCCTCGAGGCGGTCGCCGTGAAGTCCGGTCATCATCGCGGCGAACTTCCTGATGTGACCGGTGAGCCGGTCCATCCCGGGATCACGGGCCCGGAGGCCGTGCAGCTTGTCGGCATCTTCGTCCCGCAGGTGCTCGGGGTGGGTCGTGGATCCATGAGGCGACCTCACGGACCGTGGACTGCGGAGTCGCGGCGAGTGTCGATGCTCCGGCGCGTCCACCACGTTCGGCCGTGGCGCTCGGTGCCTGCGGGGAGGTAGCCGGTGGTGGCGTACGCACAGACCAGGGTGGCGTCGATACCGAGAACGGCCGCGGCCTCCTTGTCGCTGGAGCAGTCGTCCTGGTGGACGCCAGCCGGGCTCAGAACTACTACGGCCGCGACTTCGAGCGCGATCTGGCCGGTTTGGAGTTCGGCTGCTGCGGCCGGCCCGCAAGGGTGAACCCGAGCGGGCCGGAGCCGAGCTGTTCAAACCGCTGCGAAAGGTGATCGAGTCGGTCATACAGACGTTGAGAGGTCAGCTCGACCTCGAACGACACGGCGGCCGCACCCCCGCCGGAGTCACCGTCCGCGTCCTGCAGCGACTCCTCGCCGGACCGCCGCGATCTGGCACAACCACAAGAGCGGCGGACCCGTCATCCGCTCACTGACCGCCTACGACCACTAACCCTTGGAATCAATCATCTAAGGGCTTGCGGGGAATCAAGGTGTTGCTTCCCGTTCTGGAGCTCGTTGGTGTGGTATGCGCATCCCGGACGAGACTCGTGACCACCTGGCTGTGAAGTTCGCAGTGTTGTTCCCGCACCTGGACGAGCGGCAGCGGCGACTATTGATGGCTGCCGAGGCTCGTGTCCTGGGTCATGGCGGAGTTCGGGCTGTTGCGCGGGCGGCCGCGGTGAGTGAGACGACGGTACGCAAGGGCGTGTTCGAGTTGGAGGCTGGCGAGGCCCCGTTGGGGCGGGTGCGGCGCCCTGGCGGGGGCCGCCGGCGGGTCGCGGATCTTGACGCCGGGCTGCGGCCCGCGCTGCTGGCACTGGTCGAGCCGGATGTGCGGGGCGATCCGATGTCGCCGCTGCGGTGGACGGTGAAGTCGACCCGCGCGCTCGCGAGGGAACTAACTCGGGCCGGGCACCGGGTCAGTGCCGACACCGTCGCTGACCTGCTGCGGGAGGAGGGCTTCAGCCTGCAGGCCAATGCCAAGACGCTTGAGGGCAGCCAGCACGTGGACCGGGACGCACAGTTCCGCTACCTCAACGAGCAAGCCCGCGAGCACCGGGACGCCGGCCAGCCTGTCATCAGCGTGGACACCAAAAAGAAGGAGCTCGTCGGCGAGTTCAAGAACAACGGCCGTCAGTGGCGCCCGGTCGGGGATCCGGTGCCGGTGAACATGCATGACTTCGCCAACCCCCAGTTGGGGAAGGCGATCCCGTACGGGGTCTACGACCTGGCGGCGAACACCGGCTGGGTCAACGTCGGCACCGATCACGACACCGCCGCGTTCGCGGTGGAATCGATCCGCCGATGGTGGCACGGCCAGGGCCAGGCCGCCTACCCGCAGGCGACGCGGCTGCTGATCAACGCCGACGCGGGCGGCTCCAACGGCTACCGCACCCGGGCCTGGAAGCTCGAACTCGCCCGCCTCGCAGCTGAAACGGGCCTGACCATCACCGTCTGCCATCTGCCGCCGGGCACACAATGCCGTTGCTTGAACGTTCATCGAGTGTGTGGGTGACAGGCCGAGCGCTGGGTCGTTGGGCCGGGTGTGCATCCATGGACTGGGGTATCCGAGCGAGTGCGGCTGGGTGTGATCACGCAGTGGGTGACGGCCGGGCTGGTGGACGAGGTGTTGGCGGAGTGTCGTAAGCGGGACCGTCGGCCGGGAGCGTTGCCGGCGGGGTTCATGGTCTATTTCACGCTCGCGCTGGCGCTCTTCCACCAGGACTCCTACGACGATGTGGCCGAGCATGTGGTCGGCGGGATCCCGGAGTTGAGCGGGTGCATCCCGCACAAGGCGTCGTTCACCCGGGCCCGGGAGCGTCTGGGGCCGGAGCCGCTGGAGCGGCTCTTCCACCGCCTGGCCGGTCCGCTTGCCCCGCCAGGGCTGGCGGGGTCCTTCTACCGAGGGATGCGAATCGCGGCGGTCGACGGGTTCCTGCTCGACGCGCCGGACAACGATGCGAACCGGCGCGCCTTCGGCGGGCCGAAAGACTCCAGCGGGAAGCCGGGCGGATTTCCGCAGGTGAGGGTCGTGACGCTGACCGAGACCGGCACCCACGCCTCCATCGACGCGCGAGTGGGCGGCTACAACAGCGGCGAACGTGACCCGGCCGTGGCCATGGCGTCCTCGGCCGCCGGGATGCTCGTACTCATGGACCGCGGGTTCCCCGGGGTGGAGCTGTGGAAGGCGTACACCAGTGCCGGCGCGCACCTTCTGCTGCGAGCCCGCTCATGTGTCGCACGCCGCCCGGTCCGGTACCTGCCCGACGGCACCTATCTGGCACGTATGAACCTGGCGGGACAGAAAGGGGCTCACCCGGGCGGTGTGCTGGTCCGTGTGATCGAGTACCGCGTCGACGGGGGCGAAGTGATCCGGCTGCTGACCGACCTCTTCGACCACGACACCTACCCGGCAAGGGAATTGGCGGCGTTGTATCAGGAGAGGTGGGAGGCAGAGTCCTCATACCGGCAGGTCAAGACCTTCCAGCGCGGCCGCCAGGAGGTCCTGCGGTCGGCCGACCCGCAACTGGTGCGCCAGGAGGTGTGGGCGCACCTGGTCGTCCACCACTGCCTGACCCGGATCATCATGCGGCTCGCCGACGGCCACGGCATCGACCCGGACCGCATCTCGTTCGTCAAGGTACTCAAGCACACCCGCCGCAGCGTGGTCCGCCAGCGCACCGACACCCCGATGAAGATCCGGGCGTTCCTGGCCTCGCTCGCGGCGAAGGTCCGCCGCAAGCTCGACAACGGCACCCGCCGTCTCCGAGAGGCGGACCGCTACCTCAAGCGGCCCAACTCGCTGTACTCCTACCGGCCGAAGGACCGACCGCGAACCCCGGCCCGCCGCGTCGCGGCCAAGACCATCACGCTGCATACGGCAATAGTTCAGTAGTCAAGCAACGGCATTGGCCGGGCACATCGAAGTGGAACAAGATCGAGCACCGGCTTTTCTCGCACATCACCATGAACTGGCGAGGCCGCCCGCTGACCAGCCACGAAGTCATCGTCCAGTCGATCGCCGCGACCGCCACCCGCACCGGACTGCGCGTGCACGCCGAACTCGACACCAGCGCCTACCCGACCGGAGTGCAGATCCGTGACGCGGAGATGGCGGCTCTGCCGCTGACCCGCCATGGCTTCCACGGCGACTGGAACTACGTCCTCCACCCCCAGTCCAACCCCGCCATCCCGGCGGCCCGGGCCCCACAGACACCGGCGCCGGAGTGGGACCAGGCACTGCTGAACGCCCCCGAGCTGACCGGCATGACCCGGCAGCAGCTGAAGGACCTCACACAGAGTTTGGGCCCGGACGGTGATGGCCAGCGCGGCCGCCCGCCCCGGCTCGCCTTCCCCGAACAGGTCCTGGCCACCGTGCTCCACCTGCGAGTCGCCCTGGCCGCAGAACCTCTCGCCGTACTCTTCGGCAGCAGCCGCACAGCCATGCACCGCACCCTCCTGAAGACCAGGAAACTACTCGAAGCGCACGGCATCGTCATCCCACCGGCGACCACCCCACCCGCTGCCCTTGTGCCCCTCCAGGCTCGAGTCCTCGCCCAAAGCGGCGACCCAGAAAACAAGATCAAGACAACGTGTTAATCATCTGCAAGCCCTAACTTGATCTTTAACCTGTGCGGCGTGGGCGAGGAGTCGTGGACTTCTTCGTTCTGGGCTTTGCGGTGTCTGTTTTGCCGACTGTGTGGACGTCGTGGCGGGGTGTTGGCCGGGTGTTCTTTCGGCCTGGTGGCCGTCCAGGGCCTGGGCGGCTCGGTTTCGGTGCTTCGGCTGGGCAGGCAGCTTTCGGGCGGATGTGCCGGAAGTCGCGTCGGACGCGGGCGGGTGTGAGGCGTTCGGCCGGTGCGGGTTTCTCCCACGGCCGGCGGAGGTCGGCAGCCAGCGGGCGGGCGAGGCGGAGTTGGGTGTAGGCGGCGAGGATCAGCCAGGTCCACCGGTCGGCGGCCTGAGGAGTGCGGATCTTCGGGCAGGTCCAGCCCAGGGTCTGCTTGAACAGGCGGAACGTGTGCTCGATGTCGAAGCGTCGCAGGTAGGCCTGCCACAGACGGTCGGCATCGGCAGGGCCGGCGTCCGTTCCGGACCACCACAGCCAGACCGGCTTCGGAGTCGCTCCGCTGGGCAGGCGGTCGATGTCCAGACGGATCACGGTTCCCTCGACGATGGGAAGGGTGCCGTCTGCCGCGGCCCAGGAGGAGCGGTGGGTGAGTTTGGGGTGCAGGCGGTTCCAGGAGCGGGCGGTGGCGGTGCCGTAGAGGCGCGTGTTGGTGACGGTTTCGGTGTCCGGGGTGCCCCAGGTGTCGGCCTGGCCGAAGACGAACTCGCCGCCGTGCCGCGGCGGGCGGCCCCTCGTGTGGGGCTGCCGGGCCGGGACAGCCCGGCGCAGGACTCGGTCCGAACGCATCCGTGCCAGGATCTGGACCGGCATATCCCGTAGCAGGTGGGCAAGGCGGGGCGCGTCGTATCCGGCATCCGCGACGATCAGAATCTCCGGGTCTCCCGCTCGCCACTGCCCCGCCGTGATCAATCGCCCGACCAGTTCGCGCAGCTGCCGGGCGGTGACCGTCGCCGTGTCGTCCCCGGGTGCCAGGCGGAGCACGTCCAGGGGTGCGGTCCATGAGCTGCGGCCGGGCTCGAGCGCGCAGATGATCGAGTAGGGCCAGCCGGGGACGGGAATGTGCTGGTCCTTGCCCCGGCCGTAGGTGTGGCACAGGATTCGCTCGGGTGAGGTGTGGGCGTCGGGCCGCAGCCAGCACGTGACGTCGACGGCCAGGACCAGTCGGCCGTCGGCAGCCCGCGGCAGCGGCACCGCCGCCAGTGCCTGCCGCAGCCGGGCGATGTCGATCCGTCCGTGAGCCACAGCGGCGTAGAGCCCGCCGTGGCCGCGGCGGTGTTCGCCCACCAGCGACAGTTCGGCCAGCGATCTCACCGGCCCGTCGCCGCACAGAACAGCATCAGCCAGCTCGAACAGCCCGTCCGAACGAGCGGTCAGGCAGGAGTAGAAGTCATCCCGGAAGCGTGACAGTTCCGCCAACGGCTCTCGCCGGGCATCACAATGCAGCAGACTCATCCTCACGGCCTTCGCGCTGGACGTGTGTGTTCCTTGGTCGGAGCACATGATCCAGACGAAGGCCGCTTCCGTGTACGGCGGTTACCGAACCGAGTGATCGAGTTCGACGCACCGTTCGACGTCAAAGGTTAAAGATCAAGCTAAGGGCTGTCCCGTAAGTGATCTTGCTCTGCGATGATCTTGCCCGTGTCAGGTGTGATCACGGCCTCCGAGCCGTTCTAATTGGCCCCGTTTACCGGGTTGAGCCCGCGCGCCTTCGGCAAGTTGGTGACCGCGCTGCGTCGCGAGGGTGCCGGCGCCCCGGGCCGGGGCCGGCCGTGGAAGCTGTCGTTGGAGGACCGGGTGCTGCTGGTCGCCGCGTACTGGCGGACGAACCTGACGATGAGGCAACTGGCCCCGCTATTCGGGGTGTCGAAGTCGGCCGCGGACCGGGTGATCGACGACTTCAGCCCGAGGCTTGCGCTGCATCCCCGCCAGCGGTTCGCCAAGGACGCGGTGCTGATCGTGGACGGCACCCTGATGCCCACCCGGGACCACAAGGTTGCCGAGCAGTCGAAGAACTATCGCTATTCCACCAACCATCAGGTGGTCATCGACGCCGACACCCGCCTGGTCGTGGTGGTCGGTCGGCCGCTGCCGGGCAATCGCAACGACTGCCGGGCCTGGGCGGAGTCCGGCGCGAAGACCGCCGTCGGCAACACGATGACCATCGCCGATGGCGGCTACCCGGGTACCGGGCTCGTGATGCCGCACCGCCGCCGCAAGGAAGAGGATCTACCCGACTGGAAACAGGCCCACAACAAGTCCCACAAGCAGGTCCGCGCCCGCGTCGAGCACGTCTTTGCCCGGATGAAGACCTGGAAGATCCTCCGCGACTGCCGCCTGAAGGGCGATGGCGTTCACACCGCCATGCTCGGCATCGCCCGGCTGCACAACCTCGCCCTCACGGGGTAACTCCCGCCCTGTACCGGACCAGAGAGGTCCAATGGAGGCGGCTTGACGGCTCGGAGGATGCTCAGTCGATACAGAACTCGTTGCCCTCGATGTCCTGCATCGGGATGCATGAATCATTGCCGTCATACAGCGTTTGTACGTATACCGCCCCGAGCGGGACCAGTCGTGCGCACTCGGCCTCAAGCGCGGCGAGGCGCTCTTCGCCTACGAGTCCGGTGCCGACCCGCACGTCGAGATGCACCCGGTTCTTGGCAGCCTTCCCTTCGGGGACGCGCTGAAAGTACAGTCGCGGGCCCACGCCTGAAGGGTCGATGCAGGCAAACCATGCGTCCCGCTGCTCGGGCGGCTGCGCGCGCTTGAAGTCGTCCCAAGTGGCAAACCGCTCCGGTGGCGGCGGCACGACGTACCCCAACACCTCGCACCAGAAGCGAGCGAGGCGCTCAGGTTCTGCGCAGTCGAAGGTGACTTGGAAGTGCTTGATCGATGACATCGGCGCACCCTACCAAGGGGGCTCTGCAGCCCGATACCCCAGGTGGATCCCATGCCGTCGAGACTTTGACCCCAACCCCGCCGAACCCTGGTCCGGATCGGACACCAGGTGATCAAACCGAGCACTCCACGAGAACGACGCAACCCTGGCGCGTAGCCGCATGCCGAAGATCAGTTACGTGACAGCCCGTAGTGTCCTGCGCCTGGGATCCGTCGCCGGATCCTTCGTTACTGAGGTCTGATGCGTGATGTCGCTGGGTCGACGTCTTGAACTGCGAAGACGAGGGTTCGCCGCGCGGCATCGTGCGCAGATCACCAGTAACGGGCTCTCCCGCATTGGTCGTGAGGCGTGTTGGCCTTGCTCCTGAGGGAAGGGCCCGCTTCGCGGAGCTGCGCTAGTAGTAGCCCTTCGTGCCGTCGAGTAGCTCCCGGACGATGTCCGCGTGCCCCGCGTGTCGCCCCGTCTCCTCGACGAGGTGGATCAGGATCCAGCGGAGGTTGGCGCTGCCGTCGCGGAAGTCGGGGTGGCGGCCGGCGTCGTCCAGGTCGGCCGCGGCAACGATCTCGTTGCTGCGGGCGCACTGGGCCTCGTACTCCGCGAGGAGCTCTGCGAGGGGGCTGCCGTCGGTGTGCCAGTCGGCGTTCTTGCGTGACTCGTCGAATGCGGGGTTCTGCTTCTTGTCGCCGCCGAGGAACAGCACTTCCAGCCATATGTGCTCGGTCCAGCGCATGTGGGAGATGAGACCGGCCATCGTCATGGCCGGTGAGGTCGGGATGACCGGGCGGCGCGCGTCCTCGTCGCTCAGCCCTTTGCATTTCCAGCGCAGGATCTGCCGCTGCAGGTCCAGCCAGCCGATGAGCGCGGTGCGTTCGTCCGCTTGGCGCGGGGGGCGTTCCAGTTCCGATGACATGCCGGCGCACGCTACCAGGGCGGTCGCGAGGGGGCACCTGGATGACGGGCTCTTCCGCGATTTTCGATCTTGGTCACGGTTGGGGGCATCGGGGTGTTACTGGTGATCTTCGCATGATGCCGCGGGTCGGGCCCTCGTCTTCGCAGTTCAAGGCGCCGACCCAGCGACATCACGCATCAAACCTCAGTAGTTACTGGAAGATGACGAACGGGTGGATGTCCAGGGCGCCGTCCTCGGCGTTCCAGCCCCTGACCTTCCCCAGGCAGCTGCCGGAGAACTCGCCGGCGGGAGTGTGCCGGCGCAGGCCCGCGTTGGCGCAGGCCAGACGGACGTGGGCCGAGGGGACGGCGGAACCGACGCCGGCGTAGGAGGCGATGAAGACGGTGGTGCCGCTCGGGTCCTCGGAGGTCCGGGCGGCCAGCCGGAATCTTCCCTTGACCAGCACGTAGTCCTCGACGTGGCTCAGCAGGGTGCTCTTGGGCAGCGGATCGGACTGGCCGAGATCGCTCAGCAGTTTGACGAGCGCCGGGTTCTTGCGGAGCGTGCCGGTCTTGAGGTTGGCGTGGACGATGCCGTTCCCTTTCTCGATGGCGTCGACGAGGATTCCGATCACCTCGATGGGGGTGTGGGTCTGGACGTAGTTGGTGATCAGCTGTTCCCCCCGGGTCTTCTCGAAGCCCAGCGTGCCGTCCGGGCTGGCGCCGCTGACCGTGTAGCCGCCGTTGGTCTGGTGCTCGACCGCCTGGACGAGGGCCGCGGAGTGACGGCCCATCTGATAGCTGTCGGTGATGGCGGAATCGTCCAGGTAGACGCAGATGCCCTGGGTGAGGTCCAGTCCCGTGATCCGCTGCGCGCGCAGTTCCAGGAAGCAGTACACGATGAGGAAGATCAGGCTCGCGACAGCGGCCGCCCAGATGGACAGGAAGCACCACCACTCGCCGAACCAGAGCTTGGACATGGCCGTCGCTTCCTTGTCGCGGGGGCGGTCAGGGTCGCGCGGGCGGTCAGGAGAGGATGCGCTTGCAGCCGGCGACTGCCTGGAGGATGGTCTCCAGGGCCTTGGGCGAGGGCAGGAGGGCGCGGGTCCGGTTGACCGTGGCGGGTGCGGGCAGGTTCCGGCTCCCCAGGAAGGTCCGGAGCTGGTCCTGGCCATGGGCGTCCAGGCCGGTGTGGAAGCCGAGCTCGGTTGCCCGTTTGCGCAACTCGGGGTCGGTGTCGATGAGGACGGCCAGTTCGTCGGCCCGGGGTTTCAGCGAGATGATGCGCGGCTCGGTCACGAACGCGCTGTCCGGGTAGAGCAGGACGCGGGTGGTGTCGGGTTTGCCCTTCGCCGACTTGTGGTGGAGTTGGTAGGCGAGGTACTGGTGCTCGTAGACCACCGGGGTGGGCGCGGAGTCCTCACCGTTGACGAAGGAGTCGAAGCGGTCGCTGGCCGGGCGTCCCTGGGCCTCCAGCAGTGGTTTGACGGCCCTGCCCACATCGTCGGCAGATGCCTCGTCCACTGTGCGGCTGCCGTGGTAGGAGAAGGCGACCTGGCTGACGTAGGTCTCCGCGGAGTTCGAGTCGCAGTACGGCGAGGTGTAGGCGGCGACGACGTTGTTGTTGATCCGGCCCGGATTGAGCCCGAGATTGCTCCAGGTCGTGTCGCTGCGGGCGAGGTCCAGGAACTTGGCCAGGTCGAGGTCGTAGTACAGGGTGTCGGCGGAGGCGGTGCCCTGGGGTGTCGCCGCTCCCCTGCCGACCAGGGCCTCGGCGTAGGCCCGGTAGGTCGCGATGACGAGTGGGCTGGTGAACGGCAGCTTGATCATGGCGTGCTCGTGCGCCGCTTCCCGGCGTTCTTTGATGGTGTCGGCCGCCGCCTGCCCGGAGGGGAAGACGAAGTCGTACTGGCTGAGGTCACCCTCCGCGACCTGACGCGACCCGGCGACGTCCACGGTGACCTTGATCCGGTGGCGCATCAGGATCCGCCGCACCTCCGGATCCGTGAAGAGGTCGGCCTTGGAGGCCACGCGCCCCTTCAGCTCGACCACGGGCACCCCCGGGACCGGGAGGTTGCCGGTGAGGGCGAGTATCCCGGTGGCGAGCACGAGCACGGCGAAGGGGAAAGCAGCGACTCGCCGGAATCGCCGACGGGCCAGGAAGAACGGGCGTCTGCCCGCGATCCCGAGCGAGGGCTCTTCGAACACATCGGCAGGGTCCACAATTGACAGAGTGTCAGACACGTTACGAGGGTGCGAGACTGTCGGCGGGTGTTCACCAACCAGTTGTGGGTTCGTTACTTCCGCCAGGAGGGCGGGCCGCGCCAGTTGTGACTGAAGCGCTTCAGTCGACCGGTGGCCGGTTGAGTTCGCGGGCTGAACGTCCGGCGGTCAGGGCGGGCCTGTCGCACATCACGCCGAACGAGCGCCTTGGCGACCGGCTCATCGCTACGCCGTGCGTATGTCATCCGCTCGCGCACGACGCGCAACGTTCGGGCCGGTATCCAGAGCCGCCGCCCCGCAGCAGCTCTTGTGGAAGCCCACACCGGCGTTCAGCAGCACTGTGAGAGTCCGCCAGTAGGCCCCCACCGGGCAGACTGGATAGACCGGACAGCGAACGTCGCGAGCGCGGAGGTGACGGTTCGGGAGAGAAGTCCTGCCCGCGGTCGATCCGTATCAGCGCGGGCAAACCGCCGATCGGCCCGTACGGGCCGTCGCCGTCACGGGACAGTGCGATCCGCGCGGTATGCGTGGCCTGGTGGTGAAGGTTCGGGTGGCCGGGGAGTTCGGTGACGCCGAAAAGGACGATCCGCGCGAACTGCGTCTACCGTGTACTCCCCCGCGCCCCTGGTCTGTTGCCGGTAGGGCACGGACTGCGGCTTCCGGCCCTGCTGCCCGGGAGCCGCGGCGGGAGGCGTGGCCGTGGAGCGGGAGCGGGCCGCGCGCATGTCCCGGATCCGGGACATGCGCGCGGCCCGCTCCCGCTCCACGGCCACGCCTCCCGCCGCGGCTCCCGGGCAGCAGGGCCGGAAGCCGCAGTCCGTGCCCTACCGGCAACAGACCAGGGGCGCGGGGGAGTACACGGTAGACGCAGTTCGCGCGGATCGTCCTTTTCGGCGTCACCGAACTCCCCGG
Organism: Streptomyces sp. NPDC006544; assembly: GCF_040611715.1. Taxonomy (NCBI): domain Bacteria; kingdom Bacillati; phylum Actinomycetota; class Actinomycetes; order Kitasatosporales; family Streptomycetaceae; genus Streptomyces; species Streptomyces sp. NPDC006544. The sequence goes on from NZ_JBEXOV010000065.1 coordinate 21,557, forward strand.
CCACCCGAACCTTCACCACCAGGCCACGCATACCGCGCGGATCGCACTGTCCCGTGACGGCGACGGCCCGTACGGGCCGATCGGCGGTTTGCCCGCGCTGATACGGATCGACCGCGGGCAGGACTTCTCTCCCGAACCGTCACCTCCGCGCTCGCGACGTTCGCTGTCCGGTCTATCCAGTCTGCCCGGTGGGGGCCTACTGGCGGACTCTCACAGTGCTGCTGAACGCCGGTGTGGGCTTCCACAAGAGCTGCTGCGGGGCGGCGGCTCTGGATACCGGCCCGAACGTTGCGCGTCGTGCGCGAGCGGATGACATACGCACGGCGTAGCGATGAGCCGGTCGCCAAGGCGCTCGTTCGGCGTGATGTGCGACAGGCCCGCCCTGACCGCCGGACGTTCAGCCCGCGAACTCAACCGGCCACCGGTCGACTGAAGCGCTTCAGTCACAACTGGCGCGGCCCGCCCTCCTGGCGGAAGTAACGAACCCACAACTGGTTGGTGAACACCCGCCGACAGTCTCGCACCCTCGTAACGTGTCTGACACTCTGTCAATTGTGGACCCTGCCGATGTGTTCGAAGAGCCCTCGCTCGGGATCGCGGGCAGACGCCCGTTCTTCCTGGCCCGTCGGCGATTCCGGCGAGTCGCTGCTTTCCCCTTCGCCGTGCTCGTGCTCGCCACCGGGATACTCGCCCTCACCGGCAACCTCCCGGTCCCGGGGGTGCCCGTGGTCGAGCTGAAGGGGCGCGTGGCCTCCAAGGCCGACCTCTTCACGGATCCGGAGGTGCGGCGGATCCTGATGCGCCACCGGATCAAGGTCACCGTGGACGTCGCCGGGTCGCGTCAGGTCGCGGAGGGTGACCTCAGCCAGTACGACTTCGTCTTCCCCTCCGGGCAGGCGGCGGCCGACACCATCAAAGAACGCCGGGAAGCGGCGCACGAGCACGCCATGATCAAGCTGCCGTTCACCAGCCCACTCGTCATCGCGACCTACCGGGCCTACGCCGAGGCCCTGGTCGGCAGGGGAGCGGCGACACCCCAGGGCACCGCCTCCGCCGACACCCTGTACTACGACCTCGACCTGGCCAAGTTCCTGGACCTCGCCCGCAGCGACACGACCTGGAGCAATCTCGGGCTCAATCCGGGCCGGATCAACAACAACGTCGTCGCCGCCTACACCTCGCCGTACTGCGACTCGAACTCCGCGGAGACCTACGTCAGCCAGGTCGCCTTCTCCTACCACGGCAGCCGCACAGTGGACGAGGCATCTGCCGACGATGTGGGCAGGGCCGTCAAACCACTGCTGGAGGCCCAGGGACGCCCGGCCAGCGACCGCTTCGACTCCTTCGTCAACGGTGAGGACTCCGCGCCCACCCCGGTGGTCTACGAGCACCAGTACCTCGCCTACCAACTCCACCACAAGTCGGCGAAGGGCAAACCCGACACCACCCGCGTCCTGCTCTACCCGGACAGCGCGTTCGTGACCGAGCCGCGCATCATCTCGCTGAAACCCCGGGCCGACGAACTGGCCGTCCTCATCGACACCGACCCCGAGTTGCGCAAACGGGCAACCGAGCTCGGCTTCCACACCGGCCTGGACGCCCATGGCCAGGACCAGCTCCGGACCTTCCTGGGGAGCCGGAACCTGCCCGCACCCGCCACGGTCAACCGGACCCGCGCCCTCCTGCCCTCGCCCAAGGCCCTGGAGACCATCCTCCAGGCAGTCGCCGGCTGCAAGCGCATCCTCTCCTGACCGCCCGCGCGACCCTGACCGCCCCCGCGACAAGGAAGCGACGGCCATGTCCAAGCTCTGGTTCGGCGAGTGGTGGTGCTTCCTGTCCATCTGGGCGGCCGCTGTCGCGAGCCTGATCTTCCTCATCGTGTACTGCTTCCTGGAACTGCGCGCGCAGCGGATCACGGGACTGGACCTCACCCAGGGCATCTGCGTCTACCTGGACGATTCCGCCATCACCGACAGCTATCAGATGGGCCGTCACTCCGCGGCCCTCGTCCAGGCGGTCGAGCACCAGACCAACGGCGGCTACACGGTCAGCGGCGCCAGCCCGGACGGCACGCTGGGCTTCGAGAAGACCCGGGGGGAACAGCTGATCACCAACTACGTCCAGACCCACACCCCCATCGAGGTGATCGGAATCCTCGTCGACGCCATCGAGAAAGGGAACGGCATCGTCCACGCCAACCTCAAGACCGGCACGCTCCGCAAGAACCCGGCGCTCGTCAAACTGCTGAGCGATCTCGGCCAGTCCGATCCGCTGCCCAAGAGCACCCTGCTGAGCCACGTCGAGGACTACGTGCTGGTCAAGGGAAGATTCCGGCTGGCCGCCCGGACCTCCGAGGACCCGAGCGGCACCACCGTCTTCATCGCCTCCTACGCCGGCGTCGGTTCCGCCGTCCCCTCGGCCCACGTCCGTCTGGCCTGCGCCAACGCGGGCCTGCGCCGGCACACTCCCGCCGGCGAGTTCTCCGGCAGCTGCCTGGGGAAGGTCAGGGGCTGGAACGCCGAGGACGGCGCCCTGGACATCCACCCGTTCGTCATCTTCCAGTAACTACTGAGGTTTGATGCGTGATGTCGCTGGGTCGGCGCCTTGAACTGCGAAGACGAGGGCCCGACCCGCGGCATCATGCGAAGATCACCAGTAACACCCCGATGCCCCCAACCGTGACCAAGATCGAAAATCGCGGAAGAGCCCGTCATCCAGGTGCCCCCTCGCGACCGCCCTGGTAGCGTGCGCCGGCATGTCATCGGAACTGGAACGCCCCCCGCGCCAAGCGGACGAACGCACCGCGCTCATCGGCTGGCTGGACCTGCAGCGGCAGATCCTGCGCTGGAAATGCAAAGGGCTGAGCGACGAGGACGCGCGCCGCCCGGTCATCCCGACCTCACCGGCCATGACGATGGCCGGTCTCATCTCCCACATGCGCTGGACCGAGCACATATGGCTGGAAGTGCTGTTCCTCGGCGGCGACAAGAAGCAGAACCCCGCATTCGACGAGTCACGCAAGAACGCCGACTGGCACACCGACGGCAGCCCCCTCGCAGAGCTCCTCGCGGAGTACGAGGCCCAGTGCGCCCGCAGCAACGAGATCGTTGCCGCGGCCGACCTGGACGACGCCGGCCGCCACCCCGACTTCCGCGACGGCAGCGCCAACCTCCGCTGGATCCTGATCCACCTCGTCGAGGAGACGGGGCGACACGCGGGGCACGCGGACATCGTCCGGGAGCTACTCGACGGCACGAAGGGCTACTACTAGCGCAGCTCCGCGAAGCGGGCCCTTCCCTCAGGAGCAAGGCCAACACGCCTCACGACCAATGCGGGAGAGCCCGTTACTGGTGATCTGCGCACGATGCCGCGCGGCGAACCCTCGTCTTCGCAGTTCAAGACGTCGACCCAGCGACATCACGCATCAGACCTCAGTAACGAAGGATCCGGCGACGGATCCCAGGCGCAGGACACTACGGGCTGTCACGTAACTGATCTTCGGCATGCGGCTACGCGCCAGGGTTGCGTCGTTCTCGTGGAGTGCTCGGTTTGATCACCTGGTGTCCGATCCGGACCAGGGTTCGGCGGGGTTGGGGTCAAAGTCTCGACGGCATGGGATCCACCTGGGGTATCGGGCTGCAGAGCCCCCTTGGTAGGGTGCGCCGATGTCATCGATCAAGCACTTCCAAGTCACCTTCGACTGCGCAGAACCTGAGCGCCTCGCTCGCTTCTGGTGCGAGGTGTTGGGGTACGTCGTGCCGCCGCCACCGGAGCGGTTTGCCACTTGGGACGACTTCAAGCGCGCGCAGCCGCCCGAGCAGCGGGACGCATGGTTTGCCTGCATCGACCCTTCAGGCGTGGGCCCGCGACTGTACTTTCAGCGCGTCCCCGAAGGGAAGGCTGCCAAGAACCGGGTGCATCTCGACGTGCGGGTCGGCACCGGACTCGTAGGCGAAGAGCGCCTCGCCGCGCTTGAGGCCGAGTGCGCACGACTGGTCCCGCTCGGGGCGGTATACGTACAAACGCTGTATGACGGCAATGATTCATGCATCCCGATGCAGGACATCGAGGGCAACGAGTTCTGTATCGACTGAGCATCCTCCGAGCCGTCAAGCCGCCTCCATTGGACCTCTCTGGTCCGGTACAGGGCGGGAGTTACCCCGTGAGGGCGAGGTTGTGCAGCCGGGCGATGCCGAGCATGGCGGTGTGAACGCCATCGCCCTTCAGGCGGCAGTCGCGGAGGATCTTCCAGGTCTTCATCCGGGCAAAGACGTGCTCGACGCGGGCGCGGACCTGCTTGTGGGACTTGTTGTGGGCCTGTTTCCAGTCGGGTAGATCCTCTTCCTTGCGGCGGCGGTGCGGCATCACGAGCCCGGTACCCGGGTAGCCGCCATCGGCGATGGTCATCGTGTTGCCGACGGCGGTCTTCGCGCCGGACTCCGCCCAGGCCCGGCAGTCGTTGCGATTGCCCGGCAGCGGCCGACCGACCACCACGACCAGGCGGGTGTCGGCGTCGATGACCACCTGATGGTTGGTGGAATAGCGATAGTTCTTCGACTGCTCGGCAACCTTGTGGTCCCGGGTGGGCATCAGGGTGCCGTCCACGATCAGCACCGCGTCCTTGGCGAACCGCTGGCGGGGATGCAGCGCAAGCCTCGGGCTGAAGTCGTCGATCACCCGGTCCGCGGCCGACTTCGACACCCCGAATAGCGGGGCCAGTTGCCTCATCGTCAGGTTCGTCCGCCAGTACGCGGCGACCAGCAGCACCCGGTCCTCCAACGACAGCTTCCACGGCCGGCCCCGGCCCGGGGCGCCGGCACCCTCGCGACGCAGCGCGGTCACCAACTTGCCGAAGGCGCGCGGGCTCAACCCGGTAAACGGGGCCAATTAGAACGGCTCGGAGGCCGTGATCACACCTGACACGGGCAAGATCATCGCAGAGCAAGATCACTTACGGGACAGCCCTTAGCTTGATCTTTAACCTTTGACGTCGAACGGTGCGTCGAACTCGATCACTCGGTTCGGTAACCGCCGTACACGGAAGCGGCCTTCGTCTGGATCATGTGCTCCGACCAAGGAACACACACGTCCAGCGCGAAGGCCGTGAGGATGAGTCTGCTGCATTGTGATGCCCGGCGAGAGCCGTTGGCGGAACTGTCACGCTTCCGGGATGACTTCTACTCCTGCCTGACCGCTCGTTCGGACGGGCTGTTCGAGCTGGCTGATGCTGTTCTGTGCGGCGACGGGCCGGTGAGATCGCTGGCCGAACTGTCGCTGGTGGGCGAACACCGCCGCGGCCACGGCGGGCTCTACGCCGCTGTGGCTCACGGACGGATCGACATCGCCCGGCTGCGGCAGGCACTGGCGGCGGTGCCGCTGCCGCGGGCTGCCGACGGCCGACTGGTCCTGGCCGTCGACGTCACGTGCTGGCTGCGGCCCGACGCCCACACCTCACCCGAGCGAATCCTGTGCCACACCTACGGCCGGGGCAAGGACCAGCACATTCCCGTCCCCGGCTGGCCCTACTCGATCATCTGCGCGCTCGAGCCCGGCCGCAGCTCATGGACCGCACCCCTGGACGTGCTCCGCCTGGCACCCGGGGACGACACGGCGACGGTCACCGCCCGGCAGCTGCGCGAACTGGTCGGGCGATTGATCACGGCGGGGCAGTGGCGAGCGGGAGACCCGGAGATTCTGATCGTCGCGGATGCCGGATACGACGCGCCCCGCCTTGCCCACCTGCTACGGGATATGCCGGTCCAGATCCTGGCACGGATGCGTTCGGACCGAGTCCTGCGCCGGGCTGTCCCGGCCCGGCAGCCCCACACGAGGGGCCGCCCGCCGCGGCACGGCGGCGAGTTCGTCTTCGGCCAGGCCGACACCTGGGGCACCCCGGACACCGAAACCGTCACCAACACGCGCCTCTACGGCACCGCCACCGCCCGCTCCTGGAACCGCCTGCACCCCAAACTCACCCACCGCTCCTCCTGGGCCGCGGCAGACGGCACCCTTCCCATCGTCGAGGGAACCGTGATCCGTCTGGACATCGACCGCCTGCCCAGCGGAGCGACTCCGAAGCCGGTCTGGCTGTGGTGGTCCGGAACGGACGCCGGCCCTGCCGATGCCGACCGTCTGTGGCAGGCCTACCTGCGACGCTTCGACATCGAGCACACGTTCCGCCTGTTCAAGCAGACCCTGGGCTGGACCTGCCCGAAGATCCGCACTCCTCAGGCCGCCGACCGGTGGACCTGGCTGATCCTCGCCGCCTACACCCAACTCCGCCTCGCCCGCCCGCTGGCTGCCGACCTCCGCCGGCCGTGGGAGAAACCCGCACCGGCCGAACGCCTCACACCCGCCCGCGTCCGACGCGACTTCCGGCACATCCGCCCGAAAGCTGCCTGCCCAGCCGAAGCACCGAAACCGAGCCGCCCAGGCCCTGGACGGCCACCAGGCCGAAAGAACACCCGGCCAACACCCCGCCACGACGTCCACACAGTCGGCAAAACAGACACCGCAAAGCCCAGAACGAAGAAGTCCACGACTCCTCGCCCACGCCGCACAGGTTAAAGATCAAGTTAGGGCTTGCAGATGATTAACACGTTGTCTTGATCTTGTTTTCTGGGTCGCCGCTTTGGGCGAGGACTCGAGCCTGGAGGGGCACAAGGGCAGCGGGTGGGGTGGTCGCCGGTGGGATGACGATGCCGTGCGCTTCGAGTAGTTTCCTGGTCTTCAGGAGGGTGCGGTGCATGGCTGTGCGGCTGCTGCCGAAGAGTACGGCGAGAGGTTCTGCGGCCAGGGCGACTCGCAGGTGGAGCACGGTGGCCAGGACCTGTTCGGGGAAGGCGAGCCGGGGCGGGCGGCCGCGCTGGCCATCACCGTCCGGGCCCAAACTCTGTGTGAGGTCCTTCAGCTGCTGCCGGGTCATGCCGGTCAGCTCGGGGGCGTTCAGCAGTGCCTGGTCCCACTCCGGCGCCGGTGTCTGTGGGGCCCGGGCCGCCGGGATGGCGGGGTTGGACTGGGGGTGGAGGACGTAGTTCCAGTCGCCGTGGAAGCCATGGCGGGTCAGCGGCAGAGCCGCCATCTCCGCGTCACGGATCTGCACTCCGGTCGGGTAGGCGCTGGTGTCGAGTTCGGCGTGCACGCGCAGTCCGGTGCGGGTGGCGGTCGCGGCGATCGACTGGACGATGACTTCGTGGCTGGTCAGCGGGCGGCCTCGCCAGTTCATGGTGATGTGCGAGAAAAGCCGGTGCTCGATCTTGTTCCACTTCGATGTGCCCGGCCAATGCCGTTGCTTGACTACTGAACTATTGCCGTATGCAGCGTGATGGTCTTGGCCGCGACGCGGCGGGCCGGGGTTCGCGGTCGGTCCTTCGGCCGGTAGGAGTACAGCGAGTTGGGCCGCTTGAGGTAGCGGTCCGCCTCTCGGAGACGGCGGGTGCCGTTGTCGAGCTTGCGGCGGACCTTCGCCGCGAGCGAGGCCAGGAACGCCCGGATCTTCATCGGGGTGTCGGTGCGCTGGCGGACCACGCTGCGGCGGGTGTGCTTGAGTACCTTGACGAACGAGATGCGGTCCGGGTCGATGCCGTGGCCGTCGGCGAGCCGCATGATGATCCGGGTCAGGCAGTGGTGGACGACCAGGTGCGCCCACACCTCCTGGCGCACCAGTTGCGGGTCGGCCGACCGCAGGACCTCCTGGCGGCCGCGCTGGAAGGTCTTGACCTGCCGGTATGAGGACTCTGCCTCCCACCTCTCCTGATACAACGCCGCCAATTCCCTTGCCGGGTAGGTGTCGTGGTCGAAGAGGTCGGTCAGCAGCCGGATCACTTCGCCCCCGTCGACGCGGTACTCGATCACACGGACCAGCACACCGCCCGGGTGAGCCCCTTTCTGTCCCGCCAGGTTCATACGTGCCAGATAGGTGCCGTCGGGCAGGTACCGGACCGGGCGGCGTGCGACACATGAGCGGGCTCGCAGCAGAAGGTGCGCGCCGGCACTGGTGTACGCCTTCCACAGCTCCACCCCGGGGAACCCGCGGTCCATGAGTACGAGCATCCCGGCGGCCGAGGACGCCATGGCCACGGCCGGGTCACGTTCGCCGCTGTTGTAGCCGCCCACTCGCGCGTCGATGGAGGCGTGGGTGCCGGTCTCGGTCAGCGTCACGACCCTCACCTGCGGAAATCCGCCCGGCTTCCCGCTGGAGTCTTTCGGCCCGCCGAAGGCGCGCCGGTTCGCATCGTTGTCCGGCGCGTCGAGCAGGAACCCGTCGACCGCCGCGATTCGCATCCCTCGGTAGAAGGACCCCGCCAGCCCTGGCGGGGCAAGCGGACCGGCCAGGCGGTGGAAGAGCCGCTCCAGCGGCTCCGGCCCCAGACGCTCCCGGGCCCGGGTGAACGACGCCTTGTGCGGGATGCACCCGCTCAACTCCGGGATCCCGCCGACCACATGCTCGGCCACATCGTCGTAGGAGTCCTGGTGGAAGAGCGCCAGCGCGAGCGTGAAATAGACCATGAACCCCGCCGGCAACGCTCCCGGCCGACGGTCCCGCTTACGACACTCCGCCAACACCTCGTCCACCAGCCCGGCCGTCACCCACTGCGTGATCACACCCAGCCGCACTCGCTCGGATACCCCAGTCCATGGATGCACACCCGGCCCAACGACCCAGCGCTCGGCCTGTCACCCACACACTCGATGAACGTTCAAGCAACGGCATTGTGTGCCCGGCGGCAGATGGCAGACGGTGATGGTCAGGCCCGTTTCAGCTGCGAGGCGGGCGAGTTCGAGCTTCCAGGCCCGGGTGCGGTAGCCGTTGGAGCCGCCCGCGTCGGCGTTGATCAGCAGCCGCGTCGCCTGCGGGTAGGCGGCCTGGCCCTGGCCGTGCCACCATCGGCGGATCGATTCCACCGCGAACGCGGCGGTGTCGTGATCGGTGCCGACGTTGACCCAGCCGGTGTTCGCCGCCAGGTCGTAGACCCCGTACGGGATCGCCTTCCCCAACTGGGGGTTGGCGAAGTCATGCATGTTCACCGGCACCGGATCCCCGACCGGGCGCCACTGACGGCCGTTGTTCTTGAACTCGCCGACGAGCTCCTTCTTTTTGGTGTCCACGCTGATGACAGGCTGGCCGGCGTCCCGGTGCTCGCGGGCTTGCTCGTTGAGGTAGCGGAACTGTGCGTCCCGGTCCACGTGCTGGCTGCCCTCAAGCGTCTTGGCATTGGCCTGCAGGCTGAAGCCCTCCTCCCGCAGCAGGTCAGCGACGGTGTCGGCACTGACCCGGTGCCCGGCCCGAGTTAGTTCCCTCGCGAGCGCGCGGGTCGACTTCACCGTCCACCGCAGCGGCGACATCGGATCGCCCCGCACATCCGGCTCGACCAGTGCCAGCAGCGCGGGCCGCAGCCCGGCGTCAAGATCCGCGACCCGCCGGCGGCCCCCGCCAGGGCGCCGCACCCGCCCCAACGGGGCCTCGCCAGCCTCCAACTCGAACACGCCCTTGCGTACCGTCGTCTCACTCACCGCGGCCGCCCGCGCAACAGCCCGAACTCCGCCATGACCCAGGACACGAGCCTCGGCAGCCATCAATAGTCGCCGCTGCCGCTCGTCCAGGTGCGGGAACAACACTGCGAACTTCACAGCCAGGTGGTCACGAGTCTCGTCCGGGATGCGCATACCACACCAACGAGCTCCAGAACGGGAAGCAACACCTTGATTCCCCGCAAGCCCTTAGATGATTGATTCCAAGGGTTAGTGGTCGTAGGCGGTCAGTGAGCGGATGACGGGTCCGCCGCTCTTGTGGTTGTGCCAGATCGCGGCGGTCCGGCGAGGAGTCGCTGCAGGACGCGGACGGTGACTCCGGCGGGGGTGCGGCCGCCGTGTCGTTCGAGGTCGAGCTGACCTCTCAACGTCTGTATGACCGACTCGATCACCTTTCGCAGCGGTTTGAACAGCTCGGCTCCGGCCCGCTCGGGTTCACCCTTGCGGGCCGGCCGCAGCAGCCGAACTCCAAACCGGCCAGATCGCGCTCGAAGTCGCGGCCGTAGTAGTTCTGAGCCCGGCTGGCGTCCACCAGGACGACTGCTCCAGCGACAAGGAGGCCGCGGCCGTTCTCGGTATCGACGCCACCCTGGTCTGTGCGTACGCCACCACCGGCTACCTCCCCGCAGGCACCGAGCGCCACGGCCGAACGTGGTGGACGCGCCGGAGCATCGACACTCGCCGCGACTCCGCAGTCCACGGTCCGTGAGGTCGCCTCATGGATCCACGACCCACCCCGAGCACCTGCGGGACGAAGATGCCGACAAGCTGCACGGCCTCCGGGCCCGTGATCCCGGGATGGACCGGCTCACCGGTCACATCAGGAAGTTCGCCGCGATGATGACCGGACTTCACGGCGACCGCCTCGAGGACTGGATCGCCGATGCCGAACAGGAGGACCTCGCTCCGCTCGCTGGTTTCGCCCGCAACCTCCGCGGCGACTCCGAAGCTGTCCGCAACGGCCTATCTCTACCGCATAGTTCCGGCGTGGTCGAGGGCAAAACATGCCGGAGTCTTTCAACGCGTTCAGGGTGTCCATGGTGATTCGGTCGTGTTGGCTGGAGCATTAGGGGTTGGGCGCGGGTATCGGCTGTTCGGCGGCCCGGCTGACGGGTTCCCAGGCCGCCCATGCGGCCATCCGCTGGTGCGCCAGATCGAACGCGAGGTCGTAGGCCGTGCCACCGAGCAGCAGGCGCCGCGGAGGGTCGTCGCTGTCGACCAGGGTGAGCAGGGCCCGGGCGGCGAGCTTCGGGTCGCTGTCGACCGACCCCTGCGCGAACTGCTTCTCCAGCTCCTCCCGCAGCGAGGCGTAGGGACCCAGGGCGCTCGTGTTGCGCATCGCCGTGTAGAGGTCGGTCCAGTAGCCCCCGGGGTGGACGATGCTCACCTTCACTCCAAAGCCGGCCGCCTCCAGGGCCAGCGCCTCGCTCATGCCCTCCAGCGCGAACTTGCTCGCGCTGTAGAGCCCGGTGCTCGGAAACCCGCCCAGGGCGGCGATGCTGGAGATCTGCACGATGTGTCCGGAGCCCTGATGCCGGAGCGTGGGCAACACGGCCTGGCTCACCCACAGTGCGCCGAAGAAATTGACGTCCAGCTGGGCTCTGGCCTCGGCTTCGGTGAACTCCTCGACCATGCCCATCGCCAGCATCCCGGCGTTGTTGACGACGATGTCGAGCCGCCCGAAATGGCCGACCGCCTCCGCGACAGCCGCGCGCACCGCCTCCCTGTCGGTGACGTCGACACCGAGGGGGAGTACGCGCCCAGGAGGGTGTGAGGCGGCCAGCTCCTCCAGTGGCCCCATGGTGCGCGCGGCGGCTGCGACGTGGTCGCCCGCGGCGAGCGCAGCCTCGGCGAAAGCACGCCCGAGCCCTCGCCCCGCGCCCGTAATGAACCAGACGCGATGGCCCGGTGTGGATGACGCACGCATGGTGTCTCCCTCTCTCGACTAGACGAGACGTTGCGTCTCGTTGATTTTCAGCATGAGGGCGGATGAGGCAATTGTCAAGACGGACCGTCTCGTTTCGTCCGCCTGCTAGGTTGGGGCCATGACCAAGCAGTCGAAGAGCCTCCCCGATGCCGGCCGCCGCAACGAAGCCTCCCGCAAGGCCATCCTGACGGCCGCCTTCGACCTGGTCGGTGAGGTCGGTTTCGCCAAGCTGAGCATCGAGGCCATCGCCGCGCGTGCGGGCGTGGGCAAGCAGACGATCTACCGCTGGTGGCCGTCCAAGGGCACCGTGCTCTTCGATGCGTTCCTCATGCTCAGCGAGGACCACGCGAGCGGCGACCCCGCGCTGCCCGACACCGGCGACATCGAGGCCGACCTCAAAACCGTCCTGCGGGCCACCGTCGACGAACTCAACGACGCCCGCTACGACGAGCCGCTACGGGCCCTCAACACCGAGATCGTGCACGACCCGGAACTTGCGGCGGCGTACGCCGAGCGTCTACACGAACCCATGCGGCGGATCAAGCGCGACCGGCTTCGCCGCGCCCAGGAGGCCGGTCAACTCGACGCCGACACCGATCTGGACCTCGCGGTCGAACTGCTCTGGAGCCCGCTGCTCAACCGCTGGTTGCAGCGCACGGGGCCGTTGACCGCGGAGTACGCCGACCGAGTCGTCGAGGCCGCGCTCCACGGGCTGCGGCCCCGCACCGAGGCGGCGTCGCACACCCGCACCGGCCAGGCCGCCGGGAAACCCTCGCGCGGATAGCCGGCTACTCAGGCAGCGGCTGCGTGGCTGCGCGCCTGGCTGACCGCCTGGCCCGTCAATCCGTCCCGGCCGGTGGCCCCGTCACGGAAGCTTAAACGCCCTCCAGTGCCCCCGCGCCCCGCCCCCCCCCGTTACCGTCTTCGTGGCTCCGCAATGGGGCTACCGGCCTTCGGGTCCGGCATGACTTCCCCCTTGTTGCGGTTGATGATCCGGGGGGTGGTGTCACCGGGCCCGGAGGCATCGACGGACCGCTAATGAGGGGCTTGAGCACCGGCTTCACCCTGGCCGGAAGAGTTCTCCGTAACGGGGGTGTGGCAGCTCGATGCCGAGGCAAGTGCTTGGTAGCGGGCGCGGTGTCACACGCTCCACGGCTCCAGGACACTCCACGTGCCCTCGACCGCCTCGAAGACCAACTCCGAGCCTTCGAAGACCTCCTGCCCACTCCCCGGACGAAGGCCGCCAAACGCTCAGCGCACAGTCGACCTGCATCAGCCCATCGAACCGGGTGAACTGCGGGGGATCGTAGAGCACCCCCGCAGGAGAGCCCTGGCTCTCGTCGATCCGAAATCGCTTCACGTCGACCAGGTCCAGGCACACCGGCTCCCAACGCAGGGCCTCGTCCACCACCCGAACGTCGATCACAAGTCTGACGGCCCGCCCCCGTGGTTTCCGTCCGAACTCCTGGTCAAGGATCACCCGGCGGACACAGGAATCACCGAACTCGTAGCGTGCCGGCAGTGCCGCGATCCCGTGATCGGTCAACGCGTACGGCCCAAGTCTTCGAGACGGTACCGGTGCTCTGAGATCCACTCTGCTCCCTTGTCGAGGTGCCCATAGGAGGAGGAACACCCGCAGCCCCCAGCGAGGCGGGTACCTGGGGAATTCGGGCTCTGTCGGGGATCTTGTGATGCTCCGTTAGAGGCAGGGGCAGTGGGTCACTTTGCTACCTGTCCTGTCGGCGTAACCGGCTCAAGGCGCAGAAGCTCTTCGGCGGAACAGCCAGAGTCAAGGTCCTCTACCAGACACAGATTGAGTCCGTGCTCGTCTCGCCGAACCTGAACTGACAGAAGACAGGAGTCCTTCGGGTCGTCGATGCGCACAGAGATGGCGTCGCCGCTGGTGAACGTGTCATCGGCGAACATGAAACCCGAGTCGTCCGGCGAGCTGAAGAAGCTCCAGCGTCCGGTTGCCGTGTCCGGGCACGATGTGCCTCCCAACATCGCGCTGTTCAGGCTTTCCCCCGTCATACCGCGGTCCGCCCGCAATCGAAGCCGAGCGCCGCCCGGACTACTCCACTCGCCCGTCAGCGCCGACTGATCAATGCGAGCCGCGTCTCCACCTGCATCAGCGCAAGCAACGCAGGCCCACGCCAACGCGGCGACCAGAGCCGACCACCGTCTCGCTGAAGTGCTCATCCACATCCCACCTCCACACCTGACTGAACGCGTTCAGAATAGACGGCAGGTTCAGGCGATCTCACAGCGGGAGGTCGCTGTCGCAAGGTCAGGGGCCCAGCAGTACACGTTGGCGTAGGAGGTCGAGGTTGGCTCGGCCGTAGGCCATGCGCTTGATGAGCTTGACGCGGGTGACGTGGCCCTCAACCTGCCCGGAGCTCCATGAGGTGGAGAGTCCTGCGGTGACGGCGTCGAAGTCTCGTCTTAGGCCGCTGACCAGGGAATGTAAGGCCGGGAGGTCGTCGGCAAGGACACGGTCCATCCAGTTGGGGAGTTGGTCTCCGCGGAGGTGGTGGAGCATTTCAGCGAAGTCGTGGACGTGCCGTGCGGCAGCGTCGAGGTGAGGACAGGCCGTGCGGATCTCCTTCAGTTCCGCGGCGTCGGCGGCCGCGAGGTGCTGGGGGTTGGTCATGATCCAGCGGACGACGCGTCGAGGTTTCGGGGCCGACCTGGGCCGCGGCCGGGACACCGGCTGCTGCTTCCGTCCTGGTTGGCGGAGAGGTCTGAGACGCGGAAGTAGCGGCGGAGGCACTGGACGCTCCCGGTGAATCCGCGGTCGACCAGTTCCCGGTGGAGCTGGGGAATGTCGTGACAGCCCTCCAGCCAGCGGGCGTGGAGGTAGGGCTTGTGCTCATCCAGGAGAGACAGCCTGCCGGTGGCTTTGACCAGGAGTTCATCGAGGCTGTCGGCTCGGACGAAGCGGCGGACGGTGGAGTGGTCCAGCCGCAGTGTCCGGCCGATCGCCGCCAGCGACTTTCCCTCGGCCAGCAGAGTCTGGACCGCCGCGTATCTCTCTGTCGTGCGGGCCACCAGGCGCCGGGGTTGGCCGCTGACGTCGAGCGTGCTGTCCGGCGGGACGAACGGCACGGCCATCGGTCTGGACGGCTCCGGCGTGACCAGGTCCCTCGCGGTCGCCTCCGCCATTACCGCGGTCTCCGCGAACGCGGCCTGGATGCACCCGTGGTGGGATCCGACCGTTCTCTCCACCGCATCCGCGACGTTCCGCCACAGATGCCAGGCATCGGCGACCTGCATCGCCTGCGGGGCGCCGGTTCGGGCTCCCTCCGCGTAGGCGCCGGCCCGATCCCGGCAAATCACCTCCACCTCCGGGTGTCGACGAAGCCACACGGCCAGCGGCTCGGCCTCCCGGCCGGGCAGGACATCGACCGGGCGGCGGGCCTCCAGATCAACCAGGATCGTCGCGTAGGAGTCGCCCTTGCGCAGAGCGAAATCGTCCACTCCCAGGAACCTGACGGCGCCAACCGGTGGTTGCGGAACCGAGCGGAGCAGGTCCAGCAGGGCGTCCTTGGCGATACGGATCCCGAGGGCCGCGGCCAGGCGGGCGCCGGGACGGCCCGCCAGGCACAGAGCGATCGAGGCAAGCATCGACCGCAGCATCTGCGTCTGCCGGGCATGCGGCCTGGTCAGCCCCTCGATCTGCTCGGCGAACGGCACAGCCGGGCACCGGCTGCTCAGACACTTAAACCGGCGCACAGTCAGCTCGATGACTACGGGGCTGCCGGCCACGGGCGCGTCGCCGAGCCGGCGGACGTACCGGCCGTGCACCCGCCACGACGGCATGCCGCATCCCGGGCATCTCACCGGCGACGCCTGACACCCCGCGCGAAGCGTGATGACCCCTGCCGTTCGCTTGATCGACTCGATGACAACACCGGACAGATGCGGCAACAACCGCCCCAAAACCCCTGAACCGCACACCCGGAGACTGCCCAGCTCAGCCCGGCGACATCACAAGATCCCCGACAGAGCCGAACTACGCGACCGTCCACAGACGGTCACGGTTCCGGGGACCGAGGCGGCCGCGCTGATCGTCCCGAGCCTGGCCCCATCTCTGACCGCCGTCCTTGACCAGCGCAAACTCCTGGCCGGGCGGATCGAGGAGCTCCTGGAGGCTCACCCTCTTTCGAAGGTCCTGAGGTCGATGCGGGAGTCGGCGTCAGGACCGGAGCACGGATTCTGATCGAGGTCGGTGACTGCAGCACGTTCCCGACCGCCGGCCACCTCGCCGCCTACGCCGGTCTCGCGCCCGCGACCCGCAGTTCCGGGTCCTCGATCCGGGGCGAACAGCCCTCCCGCAGGGGAAACAAGCAGCTCAAGAGGGCCTTCTTCCTCTCCGCATTCGCGGCCTTGGGCGACCCGGCATCGCGGGCCTACTACGACAAGAAGATCGCCCAAGGGAAGCACCACACTCAGGCTCTGCTCTGTCTCGCCCGGCGCCGGGCCGACGTCCTCTTCGCCATGCTCCGCGACGGAACCTTTTACGAACCCCAGCCTGTTCGGGCCGTCGTCCCACAGATCTAGACCATGGTCAGGAGGTGGTCCGTGGGTCCGTAATCGATCTTCCATTCGGCATAGACCCCCACGGCGCCATCCCTCCGGCACCGCAGCCCAACCGTCACCCATCGGACCAGCCCGTCGTCGGCAAGCGAGAACGCGACTGCCACCTCGAACTCCCGGCTTCCGCACGGGCAGCCGGCCTCGCCAGGATCCGCGTCCTCCCAAAACTCCTCACTATCAGCAATGAACGCGTGGACGCCGCAACCAACACACATGCGCTCGGCTCCGCCCTCGACATCGTCAAAGAGCACGAGGAACACACGCCCGCCACAACCGCCACAGACGGAAGACACGATCATCACCGGACGGCTGTCGTCAGCGCTCCGGAGAAGCACCGCGAGATCCGCAGAAACACCCTCGCCAACCTGATCATCAGCATGCACAGGCACATCGTTCCAGACGCCCGAACCAGCCCTCCTCCACCTTGACCAAACATATAGGGGCACCCACCCCCGACGGACGGCGGGGAGCCCGGACCGGGGCTCCCCGCCGTCAGGCCGGGGTGGCCGCCGGGGCGCGGTGGGCAGCACCGTGGATCAGACCTCAGCCGGGGCCTCCTCCTCGGCCGGGGCCTTCTCCTGCGCCGGAGCGGCGGCAGGGGCCGCCGAGGGTGCCTGCTCCTTCGCTGCGGGCCGGGGCGCGGAGTACATGACCGAACCATGCTTGTTCTCCTTCTCGACGACGCCCTTCTTGGCGAGGCCTCCAGGGTGTTGCGGACCACCTGGACGGAGGCCGGGCGCTCGGGGTGGGCCTGCGCCGGTTCGGCGGCGACCTCACTGTCCATGCGGGGTTCCGCGGCCTCGACCAGCAGGGTCAGGACGAGTTCGCGCCGCGGGGGCTCCGTCACCTGGGGCGCCTGCGGTTCGGCGGACTTCTTCGCGGTGGTGGTCTTCGCGGTGGCGGCGGTCTTGTTCGCAGTCGCTTTGGCGGGGGGGTTTCTTGGTGGTGGCCTTCTTCACCGCCGTCGCCGCGGTATTGGTGGCCGTCCCCGCGGCCTTGCCCGGAGCCGCCGGAGAGGCCGTGGCCGGAGCCGCCGCCTTCCCCGAAGCGGTAGCCGCCGCCCTTCCTGATCTTGTTCGTGGCTGGTGTGATCACGGGGTCTGCGCCGTGCGGCCTGGCCGCGCGGTGCCTGACCCTCGGCATTAGGTTCGGTCACAGACACCGTCCCGGCGGCCACCGCGCGCAGCCAGGCGGCGACCTGGCGGGCTTCGTGGGTCAACAGAGAGGATCGGCAAAGGCAGGCCGCCGGACGGGCGGCGCGGCTAGCGGGCGGAGGGCCCTGCGTCACCCGTCCGGATGACGCAGGACCCTCGCGTACGCGTAGGCGACTTATGCGGTGGTGTGCCCCCAACTCGCCCCGCAATCAGAGCTATTAAGGCCGACCGCCAGTAGATCGCCCTGGAGGCGTACGACCGCATGATCGGCCTCGATCTCGGCGAGATCTCGGTCGACGGCTGCATCACCAAAGCTCCGTGCGGCGGGGAGAAGGCGGGACGCTCGCCCGTCGACCGGGGCAAACAGGGACTGAAACGCTCGGTCGCCTCCGACGCGTGCGGGGTCCCGCTGGGGATCGTGTCCGATGGTGCGAACCGTCATGACTCACCGCTGCTCGGCCCCACCCTGGCAGCGGTCAGGGAACAGGCCGGCACGATCCCGGAGGCGGTCAACGTCAACCTCGACCGCGGATACGACAGAACCAAGTCCCGTGTAATGGTAGCCGAGTTGGGATTCACGGCCGCGATCGCCCGCAGGGGAGTGCCCGCCCCGATCCAGGCCGTCAAGCGTTGGGTGATCGAGCGCACGCACTCCTGGATGAACGACTACGGCAAGCTGCGACGCTGCACCGAGCGAAGCGGCGAGGCCGTGGACTTCTATCTCTATCTCTACCTCGCCGCCGCTCTCGTCACGCTCCGCATGCTCATCCGGCGCTCGACGAGCCGATATCGCTGGGACGATCCGCCCACCGCCCGGCGCCTCAAGTGATCCTTTTTCCGGTCGGTCTAAGCGGCATTGCCCAACCCGGAACGTTCACAGCCCCGCTGGTGATGGTTGGGTGTTGAGGTTGGGCAGTTGTCGAGGAATGACTGGGCCCGGGTTGTTGGATTGGCTGGTCAGTGGAGTGAGCGTCCGCTGGGCTGGCGGGCGGCGTGGCGCCCCCTCCACGGCATTCATACAGATGTATTGAACAATCGTCATAGACGTATGTATGGTTGGTCTCGGTAAAGGCCCGTAATAACACGAACCGAGGGAGTACAACCGTCATGGCCGTCCAGCCCACCCGTGCCACCCTGACCGTCGCCGGCCGCGCCCTGTCCTATCTCGACTTCGGCGGCACTGGCCGCCCCCTCGTCACCCTGCACGGCCACCTCTCAGAGGGGGCGTCCTTCACTGCCCTGGCGGCAGCCCTCGGCCCGGAGTGGCGGGTGATAGCCCCGGACCAGCGCGGCCATGGCGACTCCGACCGTGCCCCCGAATACACGCGGGCCGGCTACGTCGCCGACCTCCTTGCCCTCGTCCACCACCTGGGCATCGACCGCGCGGTCTTCCTCGGTCACTCCCTCGGCGCATTCAACGCCTTCCACCTAGCCGCCGAACGCCCGGAACTGGTCGAAGCGTTGATAAACGTCGACGCAGCGGTCGACTTCCCCGACCACGGAACCAGACCCCTCGCCTTCGTCCTCAACTTCCCCTACACCGCAGCCACCCGCGAGGAACTGGCCGCCGCCTGTGGACCCCTCGCCACCGTCCTTGGCCCGTTGCTGCGCCCGTTGCCCGACGGCGCCGGCTGGCGACTGCCTTTCCACCCGCAGGACACCGTGGACTCCGAGAACCTCGTTCATGGCGACCACTGGAAACAGTGGCTCGCCACAGACTGTCCCGCACTCCTCATCCATGGACTGCGCAGCCAGGTCCTGCCCGCCGAACAGGCCGATGCCATGTGCTCCAGGCGCCCCGGCACGGTCTACCGCGCCCTGGACACCGACCACTTCGTCCAACAGGCCGACCCCGAGGGCTTGGCGATCGCGGTCCGGGAGTTCCTCGCGGGCATCTGAACCTGTGATGACCGGTCCGCCGCACCAGCCGCCGACGCTGCCGGACCGAGCGGAAGAACCTAACCCGGTGTTCTCGCTGTAGGCCCGCGCATTGTCGGTCGGTACCCGTTCGACGGTGACGCCCAGGGACGCGAACCCGGGTCCGTTGCGGGGGCGGGCCTCCCCTCAGGGCGAGAAACCCACTCCCTTTCGCCTGATCGAAGAGCGCCGTTGAGATGCCCGAACGGCTGGCCTCGATTTCCCGGCGCAGGAGAACAGGTATCCGCCTCGGCCATGACCTCGGAGGTAATGGCTCGCCCCTGTGGCACCGGGCAAGGATGGTGCCACGCCCCACAGCCACCCCACGGAAGGACCCGCGTCATGCCGTACTTCGAGTCCACGACCGATCGCACTCGCCTCCACTTCGTCGACTACGGTCCGGCGAACGGACCCGTCATCGTCTTCGTCAACAGCTCCTACCTCAGCACCGAGATGTGGGAGTACCAGATGCTGCCGCTCGCGGCCGAGGGGTTCCGGTGCGTGGGGTTCGACCGCAGGGGACACGGCAGGTCCGAGGACGTCTGGGGCGGCTTCGATCTCGACACGCTGGCCGGGGACCTGGGCTCTCTGCTCGACCACCTGAACCTGCTCGACGTCACGCTGGTCGGGCACTCATTCGGCACCGTCGAGGTCGTACGCCACCTGACCCTCGACGGTGGTGAGCGGGTGGCCCGGGCCGTTCTCGTCAGCGGGATGGCGCCCGGACCGGCCCGATCTTCGGATCACGCCGACGGACTGGATCCGCAGCTCATCCGCGCATTCAACGAGACCTTCCGGCAGGACCGCGCCAAGTTCTTCACCGACGGGGCGGACGCCTTCTTCGCCCGCCACCTCCCGGGCCCTGCGGTGTCGGACGCGTACGTGGCGCACATGGTGGCCCTCTGCCAGGGAGCGACGGCACGGGCCGGGACGGCCCTCAACGACCTCCTGCCCTCACTGAACCTCGTACCGGAGCTGGCGAAGATCGACCGACCGGTCCTCGTCGTGCACGGCTCCGCCGACGCCTCCGCCCCGCTCCACCTCACGGGACGTCGCGCGGCCGCCATGATTCCGGGAGCAACACTCCACGTGTACGAGAGCGCGGGCCACGGGCTGTTCGCGACCCATGCGGACCGTCTCAACGAAGACCTGCGCGCCTTCGCCCGTACCTGACAGTCGTAGAAGGTTCGTAGACCGTCTCGCTGTGATGTACGAACCGACGGCGCGTACGGCTTTCCGCTTGAAGCCCACTGGCCGACCGAGTCGGGGCGCCGCCAGTGAGGGCGCGACGGCTGCCCTGCGACCTGCAGCCAGCGGGAGAAGTCCCTTGCCTCGACGCGGCTGGCCCGGTCCCACGGCACCTCGACAGCCCAGAGGCCTGTTAACTGCACCATGTCCCAGTCGTGATCCAGGGTGGATCGTCTGGGTGCTTTCAGGAGTGTGGGTGTGGTGGAGGACGTGCGACGTGCCCTGGTGGAGGGGAAGTGCTCGGTTCCCGAGCTCGGCGCGATTCGTTGCCCTGCGGATCCGGGCCGCCGGCCGCGAGGTCCGCAAAGCCGTCGACGGGCCGGAACTGCCCGCGTGCTGGCTGCTGGCCGAATGGCCTGCCGATCAGGCCGAGCCGATCCAGTTCTGGTTCTCGAACCTGCCCGCGGAGACACCGCTGACCACACTCGTGCGCCTCGCGAAGCTCCGCTGGCGCATCGAGCACGACTACCGCGAGATGAAGCAGGCCCTGGGCCTGGCCCACTTCGAGGGCGGCACCTGGGCCGGCTGGCACCACCACGTCACCCTCGTCTCCGCCGCCCACGCCTTCTGCACCCTCCAGCGACTGGCCGGAGCCCCAAAAGCCACGGCGCCGGTCTGAGCCTCTACCGAATCGTCCGCGAACTGCAGAGTCTCCTCGCCGCCTGGGCCGGCGCCTGCCCCACCTGTCACCGCGACATACCCACCCTCGCACCGACCTGACCAAGCCCTACTAGGGCCTGTGTGATGTCGTGATCATTCGGGAGCCTTCAGCAGGTCGTCGATCCAGATCATTGCGGCGCGGAGGTGGAGGCCGGCGAGGTAGCT